>VBBA01000166.1 GCA_005888675.1 Candidatus Bathyarchaeota archaeon
AAGCTGGGTTCGGGCTTTGGTACGGAGGTCTCGTTTCGCATGTACACTGATGGGTCACGTCGTCTTTTCATCATGCATAGCTTCTCGACGAATTTCAACCCTTTCTCCGAGATCGGCTTCAATTCTAGGTAGCCTGCCTTTGCGGCTGCGTTAACTATCTCTTCTCCTCGTGGAGTCCTAGTCAAGATGGTTGTCCAGCCGGTCGCTGATCCGATGGCTCCTATGGCTATGTCTGCAAGCTCGGCTGAGTAGTCTATGCAAACATTGCACTCTTCTCTTGCGGAGAACGCGACTGCTTCGACTGGCTCGTCTATAACCAGTTTCTCGCCTACGTAGACTAGTAACCTGGCCTTCTTGACGTTGACCTTGGTGATAGTTCTGAGATCGATTCCACGTTTCCCTTGCACATAATCGACCATCATCTTTTGATAATCAAAGACCTTCGAGCAGAATAACCCCATGGTAAAGACGACGTTCTTTGCCAGTTTGGGCGTTGCGATCCAGTGTGTAGTCATTCTCCACATGCCCTGTAACTCGCACGGCAATCCCACAACAGCCAATCTTTCTTCCTGCGAATTTGTACTGCCACGATTGGGAATGGCAATCTCTCCTAGACCACCAACTTGGCCGCCTGGGGTGTATCTCGACCCCGCGGTCTTGATCAGGTCTTCTCTTGTACTGGCAATCTGGGGCTCTGGTCGGTATGGGTCTTTGAAGCTGTACCCTGAAACGACAGCATAATCAATTATCTTCTGGTCCAAAGCATACAATAAGAGAGCAGTCCCGGCACCGCCGTCCTGAGCTGCCCTGAGGAGTTCCGGATCTTTCGCCTTGGCAGAGTATCTCCCTATGTTGATTCCCAGGATGGCCTCTTCTGGCGTGCGCTCACGGCCGAAAACCCGACGCTCCACATCTGAAAGTGGAAGCTCGATCCTCGGGCAACTATAGTAACAGACCTGGCAGACTGCACAGGTCCCTCGCATTATGGGTTCCTCCTTGTCGCTGTGGAATAGTATGTCGATGGGGCAGGAGGCTATGCAGGCACCGCAGTACATGCAGATTCCCTTGTTGACCACTTCGGAGAGAAGATTGCCGAATATCTTTAGCTTCTTCGGCAATGGTTTCCATCCTTCCCCCTCAAAACTGGGTTTCAACGGGGCGGCGGGTTGAGCGGTGGTTGCTGGCTTAGCTGCAATAGGAGGCTGTAGAGACGCCGTTGGAGGCTTGGGTGGCGTGGGTCCTAGACTAGAAACTGGGGCTTTCTGAGGTTGAGAAGACGATTGAGACGGGGTATTCGGATTGTTAGACATTTCTCCTACCGCCATTTACTTTTCCGGTTTCGCTCCTACTCTCGGAATATTGCTTGCTCCTCTTGGAGTCTCGACGGAAAATACGTATTTGTCATTCTTGCCAGCAGGAGGTCTGGCAAGCCTCTCTGGGCTCCAGACAAGTCGGTCGCGGGTGTATTCCGCCAGGTCGAATTCCACCGTTTCCTCAAGCGCATACTCTGGACAATAGTCGGTGCAAAAGTGGCAGAAGCAGCATCTTCCATAGAAGTATTGGGGATACCATCTCTCTCCACGTGGTACGATCGTTATGCATTTTTCGGGGCAGATCCAAGCGCATATGCCGCATCCGGTGCAGCGATCAAGGTGGAGGAGATGTCTCCCTCTGTAGCCTTTCTCCACGACCAGTCGTTGTTCTGGAAATCTTAAGGTATATGATCTGTGGAAGAGATGTCGAAGCCCGGAGTAATAGGCCGTCCAAATGTCCGCGACTGCTTTGATCGATCCTTTAACAGTCATTGTATAGATTACCTCTTTCCTATCTGTCTGCTTCCACGGGCCAATAATCGATACTCCACCATGCTGTGGGCATGTCTGCCATGTGTCCACCTATCAGGACGGGGGCGATGATGGCCATGTTTCGATAGGAGCCTGTTATGAATCTGAGTCTGTATGGCTTGTCGCCTCCATCGCCTATCAGGTACACGCTGCATTCTCCTCGGGCGGATTCGACTCTCGAGTATGATTCGCCGCGTGGTACAACGATTGGTGCTTTTCGTCGGAAGGGACCGGAGGGAATCTTTTGGACTATTTGGCGTATGAGTTTGCAGCTTTCTCGTATCTCGTCGATGCGGGCCATCGACCTGGCGTACGAGTCGCCTTCTTGGCGAGTGCAGACGTTGAAGTCGAGTTCTGGATAGGCTGCGTATGGTTCATCCTTGCGTACGTCATAGTCAACGCCGGAGCCGCGTAGTGCAGGCCCGACTGCGCCGAGTTTCACAGCCTCATCTCTTGACAGTTTGCCGACGCCTTTTGCCCGGGCGGTGAATATCGGGTTCTCGAAGAATATCTTGTCATACTCTTCGAGACGTTTCTCAAGATACTGGGTCCGCTTGATCGCTTCCTCCTTCATGCCCTGCGGGAGGTCGCGTCTGACGCCTCCTGGGACGATATAGGAGTGGGTGATTCGGGCACCGGTAAGTTTCTCTTGTAGGTCGACGATCAATTCTCTGTCTCCTAGTGGCCACATGAACATTGTCGTGTGTCCTAGGAAGACGCCGAATATCGATAACCAGTATAGATGGCTGGTAATCCTGTTCATCTCATTCAATAGACATCTGAGGTATTGGGCACGTGGGGGTGCTTCGATTCCTTGAAGTTCTTCAACTGCACGAATGTAGGCGTGGTTGAGGTTGGAGGCGTCGATGATGGCGGGTCGTTCTATGACGGGTATGTTCTTGATTATGTTCCGTAGTTCATAGATTTTCTCGGTCCCTCGGTGCACGTAGCCTGGGTCGGGTGATGCTCTGATGATAATGTCTCCGTCCATCTCAATGATGAGACGCATGTGGCCGGAGCCTGAGTGTTGTGGACCCACGCTTATGGTGAGCGTCTGGCTTCCGGATTCCGATGGCTCCGAGGAGACTACGCTCGTCATCGGTGAGGGTTGTTTCTCCAATTTTACCCACTTGATCTATGCTAATCGGTTGGGATCCTGACATCTTTTCGGAGTGGTGGTGGACCGTCCCAATTGTCGATCAGGAAGAGTTTCTCGAGATGTGGATGGCCGTCGAATGTTATGCCGTACATTTCATAGGTCTCGCGCTCGAAGTTCTCAACGGACGGCCAGATGCTGACGAGCGAGTTTACTTTGGGACTGCTCCTAGGTATGATCTCCTTGACCGACAATACAATGTCGCGTGTTTCTTTCCTTGTTAGATTTGAAACGTGATAGATGACTTCCATCTTTTGATCTCTCAAGTAATCTGCTCCGCCAGCTCCGTTGGCTCTGTCGAATCCGAGCTCGTCCCTCAGGAATCTCGAGACCTCGAGCATCTTCTCCATGGCTATAGTGACTTCTGGCCTGGAACGTCGGCTTATTCTAGACTCTTTGATGGCGTCGCCGAACTTTTCCTTCAACTGATCGAGAATATGGTCCTCCCGTTCGAGGGAGGGAATGTTGGTGAGAGTGGTCATGTGTGCTCGTACACCTTGGAGCTTCTGATCTTCTCCTGAAGCATGATGATCCCTTGTTCCAAGGCCTCTGGTCTCGGCGGACAGCCTGGTACATAGACATCGACTGGTAGGAACTCATGGACGCCGTTTACGATGCTGTAGGAGTCATGAAAGAGGCCGCCAGAGATGGAGCAGTCACCCATTGCAATCACATATCTCGGGACAGCCATCTGGTCATAGATCATCTTCAATCGTTTAGCCATCTTGTTGGTGACGGTGCCTTCGACCACCATAAGGTCCGACTGTCGGAGAGAACCCAAGGGAAGAACCCCAAATCTCTCCAGGTCATGCCTCGCCCCGCTGGCAGCTCCGAACTCTGCACTGCAGCATGCGGTAGTGATGTTGACGGGCCAGAGCGAGTATATGCGGCCCCAGTTTATCACGTGGCGTATCGGGGTCCGGTCGACTATTGTGTGGACAATGTCTCCGAGCTTCCCGATCCAGACGTTGATCCCATCGGCGAGCATCGCTATAGGGTCTTCGTCGGGTTGTTGTCGTGCTTTCTGGGAAGCAGACATGGTTCTACCTTACCCCTAATCTAAGGAGGTGACTGTGTCCCTATTTATTGGCATCTTCAAGGGGACAAGCAAATAACCGCTTGTGGTGTAACTGGTGACTGGTTTAGGTATGAAATAATAACGGGAACGGAGGGACTTAGGTGACCTCTACGATTCTGCCGCTCATTCGATGGTATTGATAGCGGATTATGCGTTTTACGCAAGTTCCATTGAGGCATTGGTAGACCCGGTCGCCATTGGCGAAGAGTTCACGCAATACCATTGGTTTCTGACAGCTTACGCATCGGAAGGCTCCAGAGCGTCTTTCGTCAATAAGAAGTCGAAGGTCGATCTCTCGACGATCAGACTCCTGCTTGAGATATTGTCGATACGCAAGAGGTAGTGTTTGCCAATAAGACGCGTTCTCAGGCGATGTCTCGTACTCGAAACTTCTCCCAACCACTACAGGTGGAGCGTACCCTTCTGCAACGAAGACAGGATTCTTCGAGTACGGCACCTTGATCATGGGGTGACCGTGGTGAGTGGTCAGCTGTCCGTCGGACAATCTTCGATTCGATAACTTGGAAGCGGTGGAGGCTACTTCTTCTTGTTGGTACGAGGCTTCCTATTCTCTAGGACTGGAGCCAACGCAGGGATAGGAAGTGGAACCTCCTTTATGCCGTCAAGGTTGACGGTGAAGGTCATCCAGTAACCCTCGTGAGGTGCCCCTTTCATCCTTCTGATTCTGAGTTGTTTAACGAGTAAGCCACGCTCTGCAAAGCCAGGGTTGAAACCAACCTCGAAGATGCCGTCTACAACATAGAACAAGAGATCGTCCAAGTCAGCGTATGCCCGGAGTGGCACGTGATGGGTGCAGAAGAATGGGACAAGCCTCTCTTTCGGCCCTTTAGCCCTCCATGACTTGATCCCGTCAAGCATAGTGTAGACCAATGGACTGTCCGCTTGGACAAGTGTGAACATCTCAGTCAACGAGTCAACGAAGACAGCTCCTCGGCCTGTCATGCCCATCTCATCCATCATGCTGAATAGGGCTGTGGAGACAGCGCGTAGATCCTTGGGATCCTTCACATAGTGTGAATAAGGGTCTGATTGAACGCTCGGCTCTAATCGGAACGAGAAGCAGTCAAGAAACCTCAGCATGCCCTTGTCCAGGTATGGATGAATGTCCCAGCCGAAAGATTGCATATCCTGCTCCACGACGATTGTGGGCCCTTCGAAGTTGACGAAGAGGCAGGGTTCGCCGGCTCTCAGAAGACTATAGAGCAACTGGTGCATTATCACGGACTTGCCAGCGCCAATTTCGCCAGCGATGATCGTCATGTTATTCCTGGGAATGCCTCGTGGAAGCAGCTTATCTAACGGGGCAATGCCTGTACGGAAGAGCCTCGACATTGTCAACTTACTATTAGAGGCCGCGTGCGTAGTCGAGGATAAAATCCTACTGTATCCGAACGTATGGTTTCTGCATGCGATTCTCTATTGTCCGGATTATCGAACTCTTGCGGCGACAGTCTTGATGAACGACCTATCCAGAGCGCCGGCCTCGTAGAGATTTACAAGCGTGTTCGTGCTAGCGTCACCACTTAATCGGCCTTGGTCGTCTTTGACATGTCTCCATTTGAGCTGAGTATGTCCACTTTTTGAATTGTAGATGATGCCGAGTACTGAACTGACCTCGACGAAGGTGATGTCCTGGACCTTGTCGAGGGTCACCTTGTCCTCTGCTTCCACATACATCGTTCCCTGTTCACGTGATCGCTCGGGAAATATTGATGGGTTGGCTTCATAGTCTTGGGGTATGAAGGACTTGCAGGTACTGGATACCATGAACTTCCTGAAGCTGTCCAAGAAGCATGTTGTGTCAAGCTTGACCATTCATTTCAACCCGGATACTATCTGCAAGATCTAACATGTGTTTTCAGACTATTAACTTGACTCTCGGAAACTGAACCTGCCCGCATGAAAAATTCAGCTTCCCTGGCAAAGATAGAGATGGATTGGCGGTAGGTAAACATGCGGTTTTTTCTACCCATCACACACTATGCTAGTCTTGGTTGTTAGAGCAGAGAAGGGATAGGACCCCCCCGGGTGGTTGGAGAGTAGTTTGGCTATTCTAGTCAGGGTACCATCAGAGGTGTTGGATAAGCTAGTCGAGAATGCGATCAAGAAACAGGGAAACATGTACCGTGGCGAGTTGGCCAAGTTGATTGGCGCTTCGAAGGAATCGCTTGAAGGGAAGACCAGTCTCTACTTGATCAGTCTCATGAAGCTGTGTGGTTTGGCAGAGGCTGACATGGAGAGCGTGTTGAAGAAGTCGAAGATAGTGAACCAACGAGGCTCGATGACACACAACATTGCGGGGGGAGACGAGTTGAAGAACGTAATAGACGACGCTCTGGAAGGATTCCAGATGCTGATCTCAGAGAGCTTCAAAGATACGGAGACTGAGTCACCCTTGGAAGAAGCTCGGAGAAGAGCCCTAAACAAGGAAGACAAAACCTCGGCTGCCGAGACAGAGACAACTGAGTAGCGCCACGATTCAAATATGTGACGACTCTTTTTCATTCTCGTGGCGAGTCGGGTGTGACAGGTGCCTGCTGTGAGAACGCGGATGGTACGAAATGGATCAGTGAACACTTCGATTCTAGGGCTCGAGGCCACTGCGAAGAATACCAGCGGAATGGATTGTCCCCGAGCAGCACTATCCTGTTGAGACGACTCATCGATGATGGGCTCTCTGGTCGGACAATTCTTGATCTTGGATGTGGCAGTGGACAATTCTCAGTGGAAGCCTTGAAGAAAGGAGCCCTGTCCAGTGTAGGGATGGATCTCTCGCCAGTCATGATCGCAACTGCAAACAGGCTTGCGAGTGAGAGTGGTTTCGGGCGCAACGCTAAGTTCCTTGTCGGCGATGCAGCGAAACAAGATCATCAGAACTCGGACATTGTAATATTGGACAAAGTAGTTTGCTGCTATCCCTCGATAGAAGGGCTCTTGTCGAAGGCGTCAAGCGCATGCCAAGAGAGACTTGGCTTGATAGTTCCGAGGGATGTAGGATTCGCGAGGGTACCAGTGAGAGTCGGGGTTTACGTCGACAATCTCATCGATCGAATAAGAAAGAATCCGGCTCGGATGTATCTCCACTCTTTGGATCATGTCGACTATTTATTGAGAGCGGCAAGGCTAAGGCGAAAGATTGCGACGGTTGCGGGTTTCTGGCTCGTAATGATCTACGAGCGTTACTAGGATTATCCTGGTCCTCTCAGCGTCCCATGCCAGCGATCCGTTCGGGTTCTATCTTCAGGAGGACCCTTTGCTCGCCGGGCTTTCGGTTGGGATAACGTTCCTGTCCAGTATACTTTTTCGCCATTTTGTCGATGTGCTGCTCGGCCGAACTTCCCTTTAACTGATCAACCACCTTGCCCTTGATTGTCACCATGTTGTAGGGGTTGGTTTGATCAAAAATCGCTACTGCGACACGAGGGTCTCGCTTGGTGTTCGTCTGCTTAACACGTCCCATTGCTGTGTTGACTATGATGTACTTACCGTCCGTGTCAACCCAGACTGGTGTAACCTGTGGACTCCCGTCTCGATTCACCGTCGCGACGAATGCGAAGTTCTTGCCTTCGAAAAGCTTCCTCGCTTGTTCATCCAATCCGATATTCTTATTCATCAAATCTTCACATCGAGAGACTTCTTGTTGGTATATAGGTTTCGAGTCGTCGGCCAATTTTTGACATATCGATAGATGCAACTAGTGATCACAAACACGTCTGGGTTGTCGTGTCCGTTCGATACTCATGCCTAGTGCTTGAGGTTACGTATTCCTTTAGTGATATGCTCCGGTCTTGCAGAGACTTGGTTCTTCATAACCAGGAAAAAGGATCGGGTGCTCGTGCTTACTCGGCGGGCTGGCAAAAGAATTATCATTTTCTTGGCCGTCCTCCTACCCGCCGTAGCTTCTATTCTCCCGAGTGCTCTAGCACTGCCGGAAGTTTACAGACTTGCCCCTTTTCCTTTCAGAAGCCAAGAGGGAGCAACGGTCCAGCTAATACTGGACGTCAGTAGCGCAGCTCCATCGACAGCTTACCAATTCGTATTCGGAGTTCAAGATCCATCGACACACCTGTGGATCTCGTTCCCGCAGAATTACACGACCCTTCCTACTCAACAGGAATTCATAATAATCGTATCCTACCCGAGTTCCTCGTTCAACGCGACAGGGGGCGTGAACTCGCTCGTTGGCGTATACCCTGCCTCAGTCAGCCAGACAAAACCTGTGCCAAAAAGTAATGTCGCCTCAACATTCTTCAGAATTGGCTTGACCGACAATACAGTTTACCAAAGGACACAGACCGTCTCGATCAAAGCAACAGGTTACCAAGCTTACGAGTTTGTGAACGTCAGAATCACAACCTCACCCGGTTCTACTGTTGTACTGAATAACCCGGACTATGCCGACGGATTAGGCACCATCTCTGATAGGTGGACAATCCCACCTAGTGCAGACCTTTCCCAGTCATACGTGGTCACGGCCACGGGATCGACCACCAGCAAGTCACCAGCTGATGTGGACACTTTCACAATCACTCCTGCTCAAATGACCGTCTCATCGATTAGCAGCAACAGAGGGACCTATCAGCGGACGGAACAGGTTCGGATTTCGTTTCAAGCAAGCTATCCAAGCCTCGCATTCGCCACGACCGGCTCGGCAAACGTAACGTTGATTCGACCGAGCAGCAGCGCGTTCAACATCACGGCAAGCTATGACTTCGTCTCGCATAATTTTGTCGCGACCTATAGACTGCCGATGAATGCTCAGATAGGCGTATGGACTGCGAGACTGAACGTAAACAATTTTGATGATAGCTACGACAACAGAGGTCCAGCCTCACAAGTCTCAACCACGTTCACAGTCCAAATAGCAACTCTCACGGTTACAACGACCCTAGCTAAGACAATTTTCGTTATCAACGAAAGGATGCCTTTCAACATGACGATGACATACCCGGACGGGACTGCACTTGGATCTTCAGACCATGCGAGTGGACGATTGTCTCTCAGCGGAGGAACATATGCTGCATCAATCCCACTCATTTACGACACGTCTACCAGTCAATGGGAAGGATTGTACATTCCAACCGGTAACGAGCCGACAGGTCTTTGGTCCTTAACAGTGAATGGCACGGACAATTCAACGCCTATCAACACGGGGGTTTCTTCAAATGTTATTACTTTGAACAAGCGTGCCTCAACCGTAACTGTCTCTTGCAACCCCAGTCAGATCACGGTAGGACAACAAGTCACGTGCACCGCGACAGTTACCGATGTAGACGTTGGTACAGCGATCACACCGACCGGACAAGTGACGATAAGTCCAGCGTTCGATAATCCCCAGTTGTGCGACCTTCCTTCTGGATCAGGATCGAGTGCTTCCTGCTCGGTCATCTTCGTCACGCGCCCACAAAGCCAAGGAACCAACAGCGTAACCGCAAGCTATGGTGGGGACTTGCATGAAGCTCTAAGCTCGACAACGGCGTCAGTGGTTATACAGCAGCCGCAGACAACCAACTCTGGAGATAATCCATACACGCTGCCGCTCTTCTATTTCGCCATAATCGCCGGGATCATCGCAGCGATCGTGGCCGGCTTCATAACATTCCGGCACAAGACAACTCATACAAAATTGAAGATCGATCTAGAAGCAGTCAAGTCCGAAGCCGGCAAGATCGAGAATCAAGCATTCTTTCAATCCGTGAAGGATCAATTGAGCAAAGACAAGGATGAAGCAAGCAGCAGCAAGAGTGGTGGAGGGTCGGGATAGTAGGGTTGACAAAGGTAATCGCGATCCACTCGTTCAAAGGCGGAACTGGCAAGACCACGCTCACCGCCAACATAGCCGCGACGCTCGCGACGCATAGCAGGGTAGGCGTCATGGATCTCGACCTATCTGGCCCAGGACTCCACGTCATATTCGGACTGAAAAAGGGCGAGATCAAGGCGACACTGAGCGACATCTTTCTAGGCGAGGCTGAACCAGCCGAAACGATCGTTGACTTGTCGCAAAAATTTGATTTGAAGAAGGGAGGATTATTCTTCTGTCCAGCTAGTAACAAGATTGAGGACATGCTCCGGCTCTTGAAATCAGGCCTCGAAGTGTCTGTGTTCAAGGACACAATCCAAAAAGTCGGTGACCAGTGCAAGCTCGACTATATCATTGTAGACACACACCCCGGCGTTGAGAACGACACGGTCCTCGCAATGGGTTGCTGCGATGCGCTCGTTCTAGTCTCGAGAGTAGATCAGCAAGACCTTTTCGGAACCGCGGTCATGGTGATGCTTGCTGAGACATTCGAAAAGCCCACGTTCCTTGCGTTGAACATGGTCCCGCCCGGTGTACGGATCAAGGACGCGGTGAAGGTAGGCAAGGATCTTGCCGTATTGTTCAAGTCCCATTTCCTCGCAGCCTTCGAGTTTCAGATAGACGTGATCAATAACCTGAGCAGATCAGTCTTCGTCCTCGACAATCCCAACTCGAACTTTGCGAAAAAAGTGAGCGAGGCTGTTGAGAATTTAGAGAGAGAGTTGGCCGGAATGAGCGCCCAACAGTCGAGTTTGTGATAGAATGGAGTCTAGTAGAAGCCCTAGTGTAAGCCCGAAACGACCAGCGAGCATTGACCTCAGAAGACTGGTCGGCTCAGTGAACCAGTTACGGTTCAACGACAACCGTGGAGAGGTCAGCTTCTTCGGACAAAAAATGATCATCCTGCGAAGAGACGTCATCCGCGTCATACGTGAAGGATTGGAAAAGCTCGTTGGAGACCAGGCCACACCCTTCCTATCCTATCTAGCCAGTGGAATAGGAATCCATGAAGGAAGCATATTCCGGGAAAGTACAGGATCTTCAGGCCAACCAAGCAATGCGGGCATCAGCAACATGGTGACATCGGCTCTTGAGGATACTAACCTTGGACTCGGAAAGATTCATGTGGCCAAATCAGACTTCGAGAAAGGCACTGCAAATGTAACGATATCCAATTGCTTCGAAGCTTTGGAGAACGGGACTTCTGAGATGCCGAATTGTACTTTCACAAGCGGATTCCTAGCGGGGATGTTTGCAGAGGTCTTCGACAAGACCGTCCAAGCTATTGAGACACGATGCATGTCTCAGGGACAATCAGAGTGCGAATTCCAGATTGGTCCCGTCCAGGATATACCGGAAGACGGAGAAACAGGGGAGAAGTCAAGTGTTAAGGAACCGGAGACTCTTCCCGTGCCGGCTACAACCGTACCGACTCAAGCAAAGGAGGACACGGCCGCAAAGCCTACGGAAGAGGCGAAACCTGAAAACAAACAGTCGCCTGTGGTCGGAAAGGAAACCTCGAAACCTCCCGGTGGCGATGCGATGAGTCAAGCCGAGATAGAGTCTGGACTCGAACGAGCGTCAAGGATTGCAAAGCGAAAGGACCGTTTCTGGAATAAGTGGCTCCAGAAAGACTAAGGCCGATAATTCCCGCCACTTCCAAAAAAGAGCTTTGAACGTTAGGTCATGCGAACGCTTTTCTACGTCCCAAGCTGACACGAGCGTCAACTGACTACCTATTGGAGCAAGCCCAGCAGCAGCACAAGCACGACATCGTCTATTACGGCGTGGTCAACCTAATCCATGATAGTAATGTGATCGGGGCGATAGACGTGTGGAGGTGCCGAGGATGCCCAGAAATATTCTGCGAGGACAAGAGATACGGGATTATGGATCTCGCGGCGGAGGTTGGCTTCCCAAAGATCGAGACCGGGGCGAAATGGGCAGCTCTCATCTGTACCAAGGAAAAAGGGTCAGACTGGACTCTCACGGGGGCCAAACCTGGAAGTATCATTCATCACTCCTGTACACCCGAAACGAAGGTAGACCTCACTGTTGGGCCGGACTATACCATAATGGCAGGAATGGCCTCAGGGATAGGAAAACATAGAATAATCATCCTGGAGAAATTGGTCAACTCTGCCGTAGACGTCGTCACTGGAAAACCGCACACTGGACCTACAAATGCGAATCCAGCTCCTGGGCGACCATTCTCCTTCACACCTGAGCACTCAGCAGCACGGGTAGAGACGTCAAGGTACAACGTGTACAACCTAGCCAGTGTTGCACTCTTTGCTTCCGCGATATGGACCGGCTATCTGGGAGTAACGCTTGATACGGGAATCGTCTCCAGAATCCTTCTACTCCTTGCAGGGATTACTGGAATCACCGGTGGATACTTTACATTAAACAAACGCAAGATTGGTCCACTGCTTGGGCTTGGCACTGGCGTGCTCGGCATCCTTGGACTTGCCACGATCGGCATCATGGGTCGAGGCCTCGACATCTACGTATTATCCATCCTTCTACTAGTTACTCTCGTCCTTGGATGGATCTCACGTACAAGGATCAAGAAATTAACAGAGCAGCAATGGCATCCATTGGACATGCCAGCCTACGGGTAGCCGCGGAGAGTTAAGGTAATCAAGAGATTTGGAACGACCCAGCTCGAATAAGTTCAGACCACAGGAAGATGAGGGACCGCGCTATGACATGGAAGTCGTGGTCGACGCTATGGACGAAGGAAGTGGAGCAGGCGGCGGCGTGGCAAACTTCTTTTCTGGATACGCTCTGTTCAAAGGGGAAAAACTCCCTTTTGACGCGATCGCCTATGGTCGCATCGGTGGACAGAACGTCAGCCCAATACTGAAAGATGAGACGGTCAAACGCTTGTCTGAACTCGGCATCGACATAGAAGCCTTCACCGGCCAGCTCCAGAGAAGGCTCGTTGAGGGCGAGATCACCGTTCAAACCCCCGAAGGGGCCGTGCCTCCCGGACTTGACCATTAAGGGACGAGCTGCGGCGCTAACGATAGTGAAACGTGTACACGAAAAACATCCCAGAGTCCGTCCGATCCATTTGATCGGTCCCTCGTGATTAGTTCAGCTTGTTTTCGTGGTTGTATCCTGCTCGGCAATGTGGGCCAGGACGTAGGTTCTGATCAGGCTTGCGCCAGAAGATAGCATCACGAATCCGATTATTGCAGACAGCAATCCTGCGACTACCGCTGTGGCGGGCGGACTGATCAGAGAGACAGATGCTAGGAAGAAGTAAATGGAGATGCCGATAAGTACTACGCCTGCCCATAGCGACACGGTGGAATATTTTTTCTCAGCCATCGCCGGGCTCACGTGAAATTTCAACCCCAAAGAATCTTGATTATTTCCTGGATAATGTCCTGTAAGGATTTCGCTAGCCGATTTGCCTGATTAACTCGGTTCTTCGCCAAGCCCTCAAGCAATAATCCGGGCCCGTTAGATTCAAGCCTTGCGAGTCCCACGATCGAAAGAAGACTGTTGCCTATCTCCCCCGGGCCTACTAGGATTAGAAGATAGAGTCCAACGATTAATGCCGTGAAGAGTGAGCCTGCAACCCATTTTCTTCCATGTCTTGGTCTCTTTGAGGCCTGCCAATGAATCATGGCAAGATCATACGCCAATTTCGACTGTGCCTCTGAGATAGCGTCCTCCGGTTTGAGCGTGTACCACATCAGGAAGGGCTCAATCAGATTCCGTATGGACCAGACTGTCACTCCAGCCACGGTTACGATCGTTAGTACGGAGTAGACGTGAGTTTGGAGGTACAGGGATCCGAGAGTAGCTAGGGGTTCCGGAAGGATCTGGGTCTCGGCTGTTAAGAGTGAGATCACGTAAGCGACTATGGCGACGAGGCCGACTGCGACTAGGAATGGAAGAGCTAGGTCGAAACTGATAGTTGCTAGGCGGGACATGAGCATTGGTTTCGAGCTTCTGAGTCTTGGCACATGCCCAGAGAGAACTCTCACTCTTCTGGCGTAGTTGAAACCAATCAGGCAACCGAATGATGAGGCAATAACTGCGACTGCGGAGTAATAGTCTAGATTCTGGCTCATAGTGGTCGAGACAAAGAAGGACAATGTGAGGAGTATTACCATTGTCGAGGGTCGGAAAGTAAGTAGGGCATAGAGGTATAGTGAGATCGTGACGAGTGGTAGAATTATTGTAAATGCGGAGGTCAGAGGTTCCCAGAATGGAGACACGGGGGTCTGTTCCATGATACTGGCCGTCTCAACAGCAAAGACTAGAACGAGTATCAGGGCTGGGGTGGAAAGTAGGTAGTACACTAGCGCGTCGGGATTGGTGTATTTGGATTGCGATGGAAGAGATGTCAATTGATCTCTAACTACCTCCTCTTCGCCTTTGTTCCTCGACACGCGCGACAAGTTGCGGGAAAAGATCTTTGGGCCCAACGTTCAGAAGTGATATCTCCAGCCTCGACGCCTCATGAACCATCTTACTTCTCTCCTTCCATTGTTGCGAAGCATTGATCGAATAGATCATTCTGTCCAATCGTTTGAGATGATGTGCTTCGAATAATGGGGAGTATGGTGAGACGATAATGACCTCATGGTTCATCGCCACGAGCTGTCTAAGCGCGGCGAGATCTCCGCGAGTTTCTAGATCGGAAACGACAAAGAAAAGGGTCCGGCTCTTTAGCCTTCCCAATTGGACAGCCCGTCTAACCCCTTGATCTAAACGTCCCTTGTTGGTCGGGTTTGGAGCTAGACGACCCAGTTCGAGGAAGATCCTTCCAATCTGCAATTGTGCTCTGGCGATCGGAAGCACTTTGGCCGGCCCGTTTCCCTGGACTAAAGTGAATCCGAAAAAGTCGCCTCGTCTTGAAAGATACGCCACCAACGAGACTACGGCCCTTGCGGAATAGTCTAGTTTTGTCTTTCCCCTTTCCCCGTACGCCATTGACGGCGCAGCGTCGAGTAGTATCATCACATTCAACGGCGTTTCCGCATACAATTCCCTGACCATCAACTGGCGGGTCCGGGCGGTTGACTTCCACTCTATCCTCTTGTACGGATCCCCGTACGTATACTCACGAATGTCCGTGAACTCCATACCTTCTCCTTTCTTCTTCGAGGTCTGGGGACCAGCATAGTCGGAGACTGCAATAGCGGTCAAAGAGCCCCGCATAGCTTCCCGTGCTTGTGGAATGACCTCTACTGTTGAAGATAGGGGAATGTCTCTTTCATAGAACAAGAGCCCGGCCAAGTCCCTAGTGGTAAGGTGAACTTTGCCGAAGTCATTCTTTCCAATTGAGGTGGGTTCGACGTCATATTCCAGAATCGATTGACCGTGCCCAGGGACCCCAACGATCACCGAGTTGGAGCCGGTCTTGAGCTTGAAATAGTTCGGATACGAATCGAGCAATTCTGTGCGGACGCCGAGGAATGTTGAATTCTTTATCGTCAATGAGACATTCATGGTGTCTGTCTCGCTGATTCGATTTGAGTGCTCCCTGAGAACTTCCAACCGGTTCACGCTTACCATTTGTAATTGGAGTACGAGCCTCGCGGTGTAATAATAGAGGAACAACCCGACTCCAGCGTAGACGAGTGCCAGGCCGGAACCGTTTATCTCGACTAGGCCCAGGGTGACTAATGCCGACGCCAAGAGGAGGATCGTTGTTCCGCGGGGGGTCCTCTTGAAGACCAAATGTCTACACTCGCTTCCTTATGGTGTCTTGACGGACTTGACGGCTCTATCTGCAACTGTTGCCTGTGTTGTGCCATCCAGAACGGCCTCTTGTGTCAGTACGATCCTATGGGGTAGCACGTGTGACGCGACCCTTTTCACATCGTCCGGGACGACGTAATCTCTTCCATCGATCAATGCCACCGCGGCCGCTGCCGTCTGAAGCGCGGTTGCAGCT
Organism: Candidatus Bathyarchaeota archaeon; assembly: GCA_005888675.1. Taxonomy (GTDB): domain Archaea; phylum Thermoproteota; class Bathyarchaeia; order 40CM-2-53-6; family 40CM-2-53-6; genus BA-13. The sequence goes on from VBBA01000166.1 coordinate 15,826, forward strand.
CTAGGTGATCCTCCTAGCCTGACGCCAGCGATCTTTCGTGTTGCTTCAACGATATCTGCAATGTACTCTCTGATCGTATTGTCGACGTTGACACTCCAGAAGAGGTTAGAGACTACTTTGATATCGTCTTGATTGACCACTGGGCTGATCTTCCACTCATAGATCTCTCGGAGCCTTCTCAACATCTCAATTGTCTCGGCTCTTGATGGATATCCGATCTCTATGCGCATTAGAAACCTGTCGACTTGTGCCTCCGGGAGTGGATACGTTCCTTCGAACTCTATCGGATTCTGCGTAGCAAGCACCATGAATGGATTGGGTAACTTGAGCGTTGAACCTTCGATGGTTACTTGTCGTTCCTGCATTGCCTCAAGCAGAGCTGATTGAGTCTTGGGCGAGGCTCGATTGATCTCGTCCGCCAAGACTATGTTGGCAACGATTGGGCCTTGCCTAAGTTTGAAGTCAGAGGTCTTCTGATCGAAGACGAAGGTGCCCACGATATCTGATGGTAAAAGGTCTGGTGTGAATTGTATCCGGCGAAAATCCAGGCTCGTCGAGTTCGCGATCGCCTTGGCCATTACGGTTTTGGCAACGCCCGGCACTCCCTGAAGCAGAACGTGTCCACCGGCAACCAGTGATGCGACAAGCATCTTCAACTCTTCAGTCTTCCCTACAACTACTTTTCCAACCTCGGCGAGTATCTTATCGCAGACTTCTTTCCCCTGAGGACGTTCAGTCTCCGTCTCCGTGATCGCCAATTCTCAATTCTACCTCCGAAGCCTGTACTCGAGCATTGATCTCGCGTCTCCTTCTCCAGTGATCGTTAGACCTAGCTTGTTGAGGAAATCTTCGACCTCTTCGAAACGTTTTCTGGTCGACCTTTTCCAAAACAGTACCGGAGGAAATAGGAACCTCCTCTTTCCGAGAGCGTACTCGTGAATCTTCGACAATCGAGCGAGCATATTCTCAGCCCGAACAGCTTCCTCTAATCCTATGCGAGGAGAAAGTTGCTCTTTCGTGACTGCGTCTACTGGGGTTCCGAGTTCTCGTTCAAGGAGATCCCCCAAAGTAGTGTACAGCTGGCTAAGCCTAGCGACATAGAATCCCTTGTCTCTTATAATTCGTTGAAAGTCGAGTCTTCCGGGCGACTGGGCCACAATCGATTTTTCCACGCTGGGTACTGGTTGGTCATCTTTGCCTCGTGGCTCGGACGCATACCATTTTGTGAGCGATCCGTACATTGCGGAAGCGAGGAAGATACCGAAGAAGGCGCCAAGGTATGGTCCTAGGTTGGACACGAAACCGTAGTAAAGGTTCCCTGTATAGGAGATGTAAAGCTCCAGAAGGTGTGCAAATAATGGTCCAACCCTGAGGCCGACGTTGGTTCCAACGCTAAGATTCTTGGTGGCATAATGGGAGTTGTCGTAGATTATGCGGAGGGATTTGTCCGATTGCGTAACCCAGTCCACAAGCTTGGATGCGAATGTGCTTTCGATCTCTCCGACTGTGGAGTTGTAGCCGAAGAAATTTGCTGTAGAGTTGTAAGCATAGTTAGTGAAAGGCCCCGAGTCGGATATCAAAGCCGCCCTTGCATTCAGCGATTGACCGGTGGCTAGGACCGTCCTTGAACCGACGGTGTCGTTGATTGTGTCATACGAGGCAGTTGTCGTTCTGCCTGACGAATTAAGCGAGTCAGAGAGAAAAAGTCCGGGTTGGGTGTTGTTTACTGTAACATTGTAATGGAGAAGTGTTATTGGAGAGGCGATATCGAGAACAACGGGAATCCTTTCAGCGCCGAGGGTAGCGTTTACAACAAAGACTTGTTTGTTGCGGAAAGGTGATCCCGGCTCGATGATGGCCGCTCCTGAGATTGACGCGTGAAACATTTGCAGTATAGTGGTGTTGTCGGTAAAGTTGCCCTCGGCCATCAAGAAAGACATTGTCCCATTCTCGTACCGTTCTCTTAGAAGATCTAGATTATTTGGGCGGAGTGGATTACCGCTTTCCTTCCCTGTGAATAAGTTGTCTGCCCCGATTAGGAAGAAAGCGGCTCGTCCAGGCTTGTCCAGTTCCTGATCTAGATCACTGGAGCTGTTTGTCAGGAC
>VBBA01000075.1 GCA_005888675.1 Candidatus Bathyarchaeota archaeon
ATCTATCACTTATCCCGTGATTGGGCTGTTGCAAAAGAATATGGTGTGAGAGCTGTTCCGACCGTGATAATTGATGGAGAAGTAAAGATCGAAGGAAAACCTGACATTCCATTTGTTTGTAGCGACGAAACGTATGCGCACTTCAAGAGCCGGTACCCTCTCACGAGAACAATAGAACCGCCACAATCCTAGTAACGATATTGAACCTTGAACCATTGTGAGCTATGGATATACTAGTTGCTTCCCTACACTCGTTCGTCTAGCCACATATCTCAGTGTCTCACCTATGCAACCAAAGTGGATCCGACGTGTCAATGAAGATCACAGCACTCAAACTTCAAATGCAGTCACTCGGTCATCGGTCATTGCCTAGGTGTTCTTTCACCGGTCAGGGCTCGTCATTCTAAATCTGGAAAAGCAAGGAGACATCCGGCTAGAATAAGTGGACGAACGGTAACTCCCTGTTAACTATGTATCTCAGTAGTTCATTGTATCTTCGCCGATATTTCTGGGAACTCGTATGATCCCTCACCAGGCACCAGAATCCGCACGTGCCTTGATGATCTAATACTTAGCGTGTCTTTGCCACTATGTCGTTGAGAATGTCGGCGACGTCTTCGCAATAGTCCGTCGCTTCTTCCAGTTTCTCGTAGATCTCCTTCAACTTCAGTATCTCAACGGGGTCGCGTGATTCGAAGAGGTTGGCGACCGCGTTGTTCATCAGATCATCGGCAACGTTCTCAAGACGATTGACCTCCACCGTCTTGGTCTCGATAACATCCATCTTAGAGTGATCACGGATCAGTTGAAAGGCCGACAGGAGTTCTACAACGGAGTTGTGGATGACATCCGATAATTCGATCATCGGCTTTGTGGACTGACGGATCTTGTAGAGATCCATTCGAAGAGCCGAGGCATACATCATATCCAGTATGCTGTCTAACCCGCTTGCAAGCCCAATCAGGTCTTCTCTGTCGAAGGGAGTTATGAAGGTCTGGTTGAGAGATTGGTAAATGCCATGAACGATCTCGTCGCCATGATGCTCGATCTGTTTTAGTTTGGTGCGGAGGCCTTGAGGATCATTGTAGTCTCGCAGTTTGTCCTGTAGCGTTCGTGATCCCTCAAGGACGTTAGCGCACTCTCGCTCCAATTGTCTTAGGACGTCTTCTTCCTCTACTGTTTTGATCATTGTCATCTTATCTTTCACCTGTTGGCCATAACCAAGATGTACAGCATGTCCGCAGCATCCTTAGCTCTGTCGGACGCACTCTCAACCCATGTTAGCACGTCCATTAAGACTAGGAGAGCAAGAGGACCTGACGAGGAAAGAATTAGTTTCTTGCGGAGATTGAAGTAGGCGTCGTCTATCTGCTGCTCGATGTTCTTGACCTCCTCCCTTCTCTTCAGAACGTCATCATCGCTATGACCGAAAGCTTCGATGGCAGACCTAAGCGCTCCCGTCTGAGCGACAAATCGCTTGGAGAGGTCTTTGTACATGCTCCAAAATTCTTTCGGGACTCGTTTCTTTGACTGTGCTATTAATTCAAGATTAAGCCCGGCCTGTTTCGTGTTCTGTGAGATATCGTCTATTCGAAGAACGAGCCTCATCAGTGCCTCGCGTTGCTTTGGCTCAAGCTCTCCCTTTGAGAGGTCCTCGAATAATATTACTTCTATGCTGCTTGCAGCTTTTTCGTCAAGATAGAGGGCCTTGATCGCGGCCAGAGCATTCTCGTTCCTGCTTTCTTGTAGCCAAGAAATTGCCTTGTCGAGATCGATCGAAGTATCGAGGACCTTGGTCGCATGATCGAGAATGTGTTTGGCAGTCATCGACCCTCTTCTCTTCACGAACCATGTGGAGAATCCGGTTTCACTCAAGCCTCAACGCCTCCGTCAAACCCTGCGAGGGTCTGGTATATGATAGGATAAAGTCTGGGTTGAAGTGGACCGACGCGCTGCTACCATCCGCAACTTTTGCTTCCGTAGTGGGAAGGTCGACCAGTAACTCGTCTCCTGTCTCGGCCCGGAGCCTGTATCTAGTGTAGGGGCCCATGAAGCGACTCTCCTCGATCTTACTTCTGAGCGTGTTCGGTCTTTCCTCTGGACTTAGCGTGAGATGCTCTGGCCGTATCGCCAACACCACTGGATCCCCTATACTAAAGCCAGTGTTAGCCACTTTCAGGAACCGTTCGCCTCTGAGTTCGACTGCAGCATTACCGTTCTCGACCAATTGCACAGTTCCCTCCAAGAAGTTGCTTTGCCCGACGAAATTTGCAGTGAAAAGTGTTCTCGGCTGATTGTAGAGTTGGGTGGGCTCGCCAATCTCCACGATCTTCCCCTTACGCATGATGACGACTCTATCTGCAACTGACATTGCTTCGTCCTGATCATGTGTCACATGTATTGCGGTTAGGTTGAGGTCTTTTACCAACCGTCTGAGAGCATATCTCAGTTCGACTCTTACCCTCGCATCCAGAGCACTCAATGGCTCGTCCAAGAGAAGTAGCCTTGCTTTGCTCGCGATTGCACGTGCGAGGGACGCTTTTTGCTGCGCACCGCCACTGAGTTCATTGGGAAGATAGCCTTGCTGTTCGAGCACACCGACCAGTTCCATTGCGCTGCTGGACCTCTCCTCGATCTGTTTCTCCGAGAGTCCCTTAACTCTAGGACTGTAACCGGCGTTGTCCTTCACATTCATGTGAGGGAACAGGATGATGTTTTGGAACACGTAGCCAAGATCCCTTTCTTCCATCGGTGTGTTGGTAATATCCTTGTTATCAACCAATACCCGTCCCTCCGTTGGCGTCCATATTCCCGCGACTATCTTGATCAACGTAGTTTTTCCGCACCCTGAGGGTCCGAGAATGGTGATGTACTCGCCGTCCTGCATTTCGAAATTCACCTGTTCAAGGGCGGTTATCTTGCCGAAACTCTTCGAGACTCCCTCTAGCTTGATCCTTGGCATGTGTACTCACTCCACCTCCAAGGCTACTTGCAAGCCTTCATTGGGGATTGGGTAGACTATTCCATTCTCTGGCCGGAATCTTAGGGTCGCTTCGCTTCCTTCGGACAGGGATTGATCCGAAGGGACCTTGGCCTTGAGAAGACCTTGACCTGTTTGGATTTCAAGGGTTGTTCTCTTGCCTGTGAATAGAGATCGGACGACAGTTCCTGTTAAACTGTTCTGGCCCTCGACCTTGCCATGGTAGACATTGCAGAAATCGGTCTTGACTCCTAGAACAACTTGTGAGTTGACAGGAACATTGGTCGGCCTTCCCATTACATGGCGGCCGTCAGAGAGCATGATTACGCTGAAGCCGTCCTCTACTCTGCTCAATAGACCCTGAAGAAAGTTGGCCTCTCCGATGAAGTTGGAGACAAAGGGCGTTGAAGGGTCCTCGTATACTTCCTTTGGCGAGCCTGCCTGGACGACCTTTCCCTTGCGAATTATTACGATTCGATCTGCAACACTGATGGCCTCCTCTTGGTCATGGGTCACATGTAGTGTCGTTATGCCAAGGTACTTCGCTAAGGTCCTAAGTTCCTGCCTGAGTTCCAGCCGCAGCCTCGCGTCGAGTGCCCTAAGGGGTTCGTCAAGAAGAAGGATGCGAGCCTGTGTCGCCAATGCGCGTGCGAGCGCGACGCGTTGTTGCATTCCTCCGCTGAGTTCTCTTGGTAAGGAGTTCCGTCGGTCAGAGAGATGGACGAGGTTCAGCATCTCTCGAACTATCTGGTCTCTTCGCCTCGGACTCCAGTCTTGGACGGTGGGTCCGAAGGCTACGTTTTCCCAGACTGTCAAGTGAGCAAAGAGTGAGTAGTTCTGGGGAAGATACGCAACACTTCTTTGGAATGGCATTAGGGTGTCAACTCGTTGCTGGTCGAAGTAGATGTGACCGGAGTCTTGCCGCGCCAGGCCGGCTATGGTTTTCAGAAGGGTGGTCTTCCCGGCACCAGTTGGTCCCAGGATAACGACGTACTCTCCTTCCCTCACGTTAAGATCTATCCCGTCTAGTGCAACTACACCGGGGAAGGATTTCCGGAGGCCCTCCACTCTAAGAGAGACCAATGGCTCTAACGAGCCCTCCTGGTTAGGTATCTCATGCTCATCATCGCTGCCGCTGATACTATCGTCAGAATTGCAACTGACAAGCCGGCCAGGTAGAAGTTGCCTGTCTTAGTGTTTAGCAGGTTGACGATATAGACCGGCGCGGTGATCGCTTGTGGAGACACGGCGAGGGTAGCTCCTGTCTCTCCCACGCTGCGTGTGAACGCCATGATCGATCCCGCAAGTATCGCAGGTTTGACAACTGGGAATGTTATTCGCCTGAACGCTTGCAAAGGCCTCGCCCCAAGCGTCCGACTCGTGTCGTCAAGTCCTGGGTCCATCTCCTCCAAAGCTCCGACAGCGTTCCTTACGACAAACGGGATCGTGAACCCCACATGAGCAAGAACTATGACGGCCAGGATTGGCAGAGTGCCGGAGTCGACTAGGGGTTTCCAGAACAAGAATAGGCTGAAGCCGAGAGCGGCGCTAGGCACGATGTACGGTATGTTCACTAGAGAATCCAAGAGACTGCCGAATCGACGGGACGGCCCTCTGGTTATGTAGAGTGCGAGAGGTACTCCGAACATGAGATCGATGCTTGTCGCGAGGCCTGCTACGAGAAATGAGAATCCAAGGCTACTTCCAAATGTCCCCCAGTCCGGGTTGCCCAGAGTCTTTGCGCCGGTGACGAGGAAACTGATGAGGAAGAATGAAGGGATGAGAATGATGAAGATGAGGAATGAGAAGGAGGCGAGGTCCCGTACCTTTGGCGCAGTTCCACGGCTCAATTTGCGCTCTGGTCCAGGCCAGACTCGCTTCAAAGGGAACCGGACCTTCAAAGCAACAAGCTTCACCGTGTAGAGAAGCCCGATAGAGAGTGCGATCATGAGGATGGCGACGAATGCGAGACCAGCATTCAACTGGTTGGCAACTGTT
>VBBA01000076.1 GCA_005888675.1 Candidatus Bathyarchaeota archaeon
AGCGGTGCAGCCTTCGATGTAGTTGACTTCAGCGTATGGTTCTGCGATTATGAGTGTCCTCTCGAACTGGCCCATGTTGGCGGCGTTGATTCTGAAGTAGGCTTGTAGTGGAAGTTCGACTTTGACGCCTTCTGGTATGTAGATGAAACTGCCGCCGCTCCAGACGGCGCTGTTCAACGCGGCGAGCTTGTTGTCTTCTGGAGGGATGACTGTCCCGAAATGCTTCTTGAAGATTTCAGGATGTAACTTTAGTGCGGTGTCGGTGTCGCAGAAGATTACGCCCTTGTCCTCTAGATGTTTGAGGAGGCTGTGATAGACTACTTCTGACTCGTATTGGGCTCCGACGCCGGCGAGGAATTTCTTCTCCGCCTCTGGAATGCCTAATCGGTCGAAGGTCTTCTTGATCTTGTCCGGGACTTCTTCCCATGTCTTGCCGACACCTTCAGTCGTTTTGAGGTAATAGTAAATGTCCTGGAAGTCTATTTGGTTGAGGTCGCCGCCCCAGGTTGGCATGGCGCGTTTCATGAAGTGTTCATAGGAGCGTATACGGAACTTTTTCATCCATTCCGGCTCAGCCTTTCTTTCGCTGATGTCTTCGACCGTTCTGCGGCTGAGTCCCTTCTCGGACTTGAATATGTAGGATTCTGGGTCTTTGAAGTCGTACTTTGAATAGTCAAGGTCGAGTAGACCTTTCTTGCTCATTGTCTGGTTTCTAGCTCCCTCGTGTGTGATTTTATGACGTACGTTATAGCCTAGGGGGAGAGCCTTTGTTTATATGGATTCCGTCACGCTATCCGTCTCTTGGAGAGCTTCAGGACCGCTTAACCAGCTAGTGTACCCTTACGGAGTTAGTTGGCAGTCGGGTTCGTTTGCCGTATTTGTCGTCTAGGGCTTTATCGAAATAGAACGAAGCAGAGGAGAGTTACCCATTTGCGCGCACCTTTCACCCATTTGCGCGCACGTTTCATTCTTTTCCAAGGGATGAGTCTCTAGACCAAGTTTTTTATCAAGACCTTCCCGGCCCGGTCTCATGGCTACTACAGTAACAACTTCGAAGAAGTACGCATTGCCAGATCTTCCGTACAAGTACA
>VBBA01000077.1 GCA_005888675.1 Candidatus Bathyarchaeota archaeon
CTGCATTCTGGCCGAACATGGCTCCACAAGGAAAAGGTGGAGGTAAGCCCGGTGGAAGGATCAGTGACCACATCAACAAGGACTTTGGAAACTTCGACAACTTCAAGAAACAATTCAGCGACGCAGCGAAAAACGTTGAGGGAAGTGGATGGGCAGTCTTGACCTACGACAACGAAACCGACTCGCTATTGATCTACCAGGTTGAGAAACAGAATTTCATGCATCCCCCGAACCTACCTTTGCTCTTGACATTGGACGTATGGGAACATAGCTACTATCTTGACTATCTCAATGACAGAGGAAAGTACGTTGACGCTTGGTGGAATGTTGCGAACTGGGACGACGTCGAGTCTCGATTCAGCAAGGCCACTAGACGGTAAGATCGCGGGCTAGAGCGTCCA
>VBBA01000078.1 GCA_005888675.1 Candidatus Bathyarchaeota archaeon
TCTTCTCGGTACCCGGTAATCCAGTGTCAACTAGGATGAGTCCTTTGGGTGCTTCCACTAGGTAGGTGTTCGCCATTCTGCCTGGGACTCTGGTGACTTCTTCGTTTACTCTTTCAAGCAATTATTTTGACATCCTCATCAACCACTCTCGACTCTAGGAGAAGCCGTTTCGTGTCCTCATGCAGTTCATCCCATTGCGATCGTAACGCTTCTTGCGAAAACCATCGGGCAATTGCAACATCAGAGCCCGCCTTCAACTGACCTCTAATCACGTGCGCAGTATGGTCAATGTAAACGACGTGCAACTCGGTCTTACCGGCCTTTTTGACAATCCGGTCGAACACTACCGGTTTGCCATTCAGTTCTATCTCTAGACCTGTTTCTTCCTTGACTTCTCTCTTCGTCCCTTCTTCTAGACTTTCACCGTGTTGGAGTTTTCCTCCGGGGCAGATCCATTTCCCAAACCAGAATCCGCCTCTCTTTGCTTCTACATGCTTGACAAGGAGGACTCTGTTAGTCTCGTCGAGCACTACTGCTCCAACAGCGACCATGATATCTTCGTCTGTCCCTTTCTTCTCTGCCGGCATGTCCGAGACTAGCTCGGCTCAAGGAGGCTTCCGATTTAAGAGTGGAGGAACCCGGTCGAAACATCTATTGTTATAGGGGATGCGCTGTTTTCTGCTTGCTTGGACGGGTGTTAGTCCTTTCCCAAGATAGTCTTCAAGCCCTACACAGAACTGATCATCCATGAACTAGTCCGTTACAAGTTAGAGGATCTAGTGAACCTCAATGCACTGGGTGTTCCCGCTGGAGGGATGGGAAAGCCATTGTACTGGGCCGCAGGGCTCGTCATGGTCACCTACTCATTACCATCAACAGAAGCTGTGGTGGCAGATCAGCTTCAGGGTCGCGCTCACTGGGCACATGTCGCCTATGCCCCTATGACACGATACGAGTCCTATGTCATGATCAAAGAGAGCAACGTAAAGATTCCGATCATCAATGCGTCCACTAACCCGATCTTTAACGCGGCCGCGGCTTGGATAAAGAAGGAGACGGGGATGAAACCTAGACCTGCTTCTGTATCGAATGCTGGCTTGTAGGTGTGGAATCGGTTTCCTTCTCCAACCGATCCACCATGACTAGAACTTCATCGAGGCTTGCGGGTTCCAGTCCGGGCTTTGAGACATATGCTGCGGCTGTGGCATTAGCGAAGAGTAGACGTTCCTTGTGGCTTAGACCAATACCCTGCGCATAGACGTCTCCCGCGTTCCAGGCGTCTCCTGCGCCTGTCACTTTTCTAGGTTCTATCTTGAGACAGGGGAAACGTTCTCGTTGACCGTCAACGAATGTTGCAGAGAAGCTTGGAGTGTGTAGGTCGACGCGGGATCCTAGCATGCTGAACAAGCTTGCAGCTTCGAACAATGATCCTTCGCCCTCCTCGAACTCTTCTTCGCTTACAGTAGAAGCAAGTTGTAGGAGCTCGTTCTCGTTCACACTCAATACGTCCGCTAATCCTTTCGTCAATACCCTCTCCGTCAAATCTTGCAAGTCAGGCTTTCTAGGTGTTGGATCTCCTGGATCGAAGAATGTCACAGCATTGCCCCCCTCTTTGGCGATTGTGAAGATCGCCTCCGCCAGATCGGTGCCCTTGTCTATCAGGTTCCAGCTGACTAGGCAGACGTAGTCTGAGGTTCGGATCAATTCCTTATCCTCTTCAGTCAATTTTTCTGGGCCGAAGTTGGCGAGTGAGCCGGTGTTGCTGATCATCATGTTCACTTGCTTGCCGGAGTGTTCCGACTCCAATGATACAGTGCTAGAGAGCTGTCCGTCAGTCTTGACATGGGATAGGTCGAGGTAGTCGGCGAAATGGGACAGTAGGGTTCGTCCCAATATATCGGTCTCGATTATGGGGGCAGTGTCCGCTCCAAGCTTGCCTAGTTGGGCGGCGAAATTTGATGCTTTGCCGCCTCGACCGATCGTATGTTTCCAGCCGAGGAGGTTTCCTCCTCCTCTCTTGGCGACGTCCTCGAATCTATCAGTCATTTCTCCGAGTCCGCCATGGAACGAGATTATGTAGTCTAGGAAGAAGTCTGGCATTACCGTCGCTTTGAACGCTGGCTTGGACGATACGAGCTTCTTCCGTAGAGACATCAGTATACCCGGGCTCATCGTAGTCGTAATGGGACTCCTATTAGTTGATTAAGGTCGAGACCCTCTCATCGAGGGTTTAGAGAACGGGACCCTGAGATATCAACAGGTTGAGCAATGAATTGAGCGAGCCCCAACTACAATCACTAACTCGGCCCAGCACCCGATTCGAGCTGGGTGTATTATTCCGGAGAATGGCTGGGGTTGCTAAGATTAGGAGAGAAGCTTTCATTGATCTGAAACAGGACAATAGTAGAATCACGAACCTTGAAGCTATCGCAGTAGTGGCTATAGCGGGACTGAGTCTAGGACTTGGGGAGGCACTCGTCTTTCCCTTGAGCGCTTTGCTCATGATCGCTCAATTAGTCACGAGCATCGCGCTAGCATTGCTTGTTACTGCG
>VBBA01000079.1 GCA_005888675.1 Candidatus Bathyarchaeota archaeon
GTGTGGACTCATTCTGTCACCACTGTGCGAAACCAATCAAAATTGGCCTAGAGCATGGAAAGGCCATCTCGAACCCTCCAGAGCCACTCGTCTTCCTGAGCATGCCCGCGTCCAAATGGTGGGATAACATCGTCAACACATGCTCAAACAACATGGTCTTCTTCATCTCTAAGCAACACCTTGCAGAGTGGCAGGCAAGCAATCCAAGAGCGACAGGAGAGGCACTCTCAATTGAGAAGACTGTCGAGCTGAGCAGACCAACCTATGCAACGAGGATGGAACTCGATTTTTCCAGACCGCCCAAAGAAGAGTTGATGCAGCGTTGGGCCGCCATCGGATTGAAAGGCGACTTCTGGAAACTCTGAAAAAGTCAGATTTGACCAACGGCCCCTCCCTTTCCCTTCAGAGCCACTTTGGACAACGACCGAATCATATTTCAACAAGCAAACGAAGTTCGGTTATTGCTGCTCGAAAATGGCATCGCCTATTCAGAGGAAGGAGCAGCGAGACGCCGAATGTACCTGCTCGCAGGGTTCGTCCTCCTCATTATCGTCGTCGGAGTTGGCGTTTATCTGTACGTCTCAGCACCGCCTAACATCGTGCACGCACAAATCAATACGACCAAGGGAATAATTCAGGTAGAGCTCTACAAGAGCAAGGCACCCCAGACCGTGAACAACTTTGTCAGTCTTGCAAACTCTCATTTCTACGATAATCTCGTCTGGCACAGAATAGCCAAGGGCTTCGTGATCCAAACAGGCGACCCCAATACCAAAGGTGCCGTAAACTCTACCAGGAACACATGGGGTCAAGGCGGGTCCCCCCAGACGATTCCGCAGGAACTTGATCCTTCGCTCCATAATGATGCGGGCTATCTGGGAATGGCCCGCGGGGGCGATGTTAACAGTGCGAGTTCCCAGTTCTACATTAACCTAGTAGACAACCGTAGCCTCGATACAGCCAATAGAGGATATGCGGTCTTCGGCAAGGTCACCAGCGGAATGGATGTAGTTAACCAGATTGCAAGTGTGCCAGTAGAGAATGTGCCGCAAACCTCGCCACTGTATAATCAGCCGGTCGACGCGACATCTGTCATGGTTACTAGTATCACAATCTCCTAGTTAGCTACTTTAGCCGTTCAACTAGGAAGGATGGCGTGACCTTGTTCACGCCCTCGAAGGAAGAAATGTGATCGACGACCTTGGCCAAACCCTCTCTATCTTTCGTCCAGATTACGACGATGAAGTCGTTGCCGCCCGAAGTATTGTAGACCATCCTCGTCTCGGGAATAGCGGTTAACTTCTTTCCGATCTCCATCATCTTCGAAGGATCCACATCCAGTCCGAGCATTACGTTGGTCTTGTAGCCTAGCTTGTCCGTGTCGACCTCCACCAGATACTTCTTGATTATGCCAGACTTCTGAAGTGCGAGGACCCGTTTCCGGACGGTTGACTCGTTGAGTTTAAGTCGGCTAGCCATCTCCTTGTAGGTTAGGTCGGCGTTCTGCATGAGGAGCCCGATAATCTTAGCGTCAGCGTCTCTTGTTCGGTAAACCAAAACCAGTTCCGAGCTTACTAGTAACTTCGTACCGGCCAATTATATGATTTCGTACCCCTAGCTTGGGCCATCGCCATGCTGTGCGATCTGATCCAGCCACACGTTCATCTTCGATTCGAGAACATCCAATGCCAATGCACCGTCATTCAATAGTTCATCATGGAAATTCCTAAGGTTGAATCTCGACCCAAGAAAGTTCTCCGCCCTGTTTCTTATCTCAGAAATCTTTCTTTCGCCTATCTTGTATGCTAATGCTTGTCCAGGCCAGGCAATGTACCTGTCCACCTCGGACGTCACGTTCTGTCCAGAGAGAGCGGTGTTTTCCTCCATGAACCGTATCGCCACATCCCGAGTCCAATGCTTGTGATGGATACCAGTGTCTACAACAAGTCTAGCGGCTCGCCAGGCCTCGAGTGTCAATCGACCAAAGTCCGATTCTAGTGTCTGGTAGAATCCTATTTCTTTCGGTAATTGTTCGGAGTACAGTGCCCATCCCTCTACGAATGCACTGTAACCAGCATGCCTCCGGAACATTGGTAGCCGCTCAAGTTCCTGTTGGATAGCGATCTGGAGATGGTGGCCCGGCACTGCTTCATGATACGCTAGGGCTTCCATAGTATATTTCGGCCGCGTCTCGGGACGAAAAGTGTTCACGTAGAAATATGCGGGTCTCGAACCATCTTCAGGCGGTCGATAGTAGTAAGCATCAGGTGCAGAATCGGCGCGGTAAGTTTCAATCTCACGAAGATCATACCTTGCTTTGGGAAGACGTCCGAAAAGCTTGGGCAGTTTTGCATCCATCTTTCGTAGTATGG
>VBBA01000080.1 GCA_005888675.1 Candidatus Bathyarchaeota archaeon
TAAAGCGTGTGACAGCTTGTTTGGCCTCATCTCTTAATCGCTGAATGTCACTCCCACTGACCTTTTCCTTCGACTCCGACGATGCGAAGGGCTTGTAGAATTCACTACGCTCTGGGTTCTCCACGATATGAGCCTCCATCTGGGGTACGACTTTCTCAACAACTATCTTCGCCGGGACAATTCTTCTTGTCATTCCCTTCTCCATGCAAGAGATCAGTTGTTCGATGAGACGTGGAAACAGACGGAGACGGGAT
>VBBA01000081.1 GCA_005888675.1 Candidatus Bathyarchaeota archaeon
CTGATAGAGCCGTGCAAGAGGAGAGTCCAAGCGGCGGTCACTGGTTGCCTGCTTCGGGGAAGTATAAGGCCATCTTAGAAGGAGAAGCATAAGATCCGGCTAAGGTATCACAAGAAAGGAGCGCAATGGGGCCGCGCCACTTTGGAGTGGAAGATCGTTTGGATACCAACACCGGCAAGATTCGCCTCCTTCTTCACCGGGCTTCACGAAATAGGTCACATCGTCGTGGGACATAAGGGCGGTGATGGTAAACCAGAGTATCTCTGGGAGTATGAAGCGTTTGCTTGGGCGCGAAAATATTGCGTGGAACACAATATTCCGGTTCCTGCTCGGACTGTAAATTATGAGAGGGAGATAATTGCCGAGAAACTTCGCAGGTCACTTGAGAACGGAATGAAGAGCGCACGCCTCGTTGTAGTCGAATTCATTCATCAAAAGAAAAATGGGGACCCGGACGTGAAATGGGTTTGGCAAAATTTAGACGCTGACGGCAAGCTCGTCAGGTAGGGTAATGGGGGAGAGAGGGCAGCGCGTATTGTTCTTTTGTCATCTCTGAAGGGGTGAAACCCTAGAGGGAGGGGTGACTGGAGTTGTCACCCGGAAGTCGTTGGGTCCCATGATCTGAGCAAACACTTGGTGCTCGCTGATCACAGTGTCGACCTGTGTATTGACTAAGTCTTTCAACAACGCTTTGACCGCTTCGCCGTAGAATAGTGATGCGTTTCGTCCGAAGCCATGGTTCAATATCACGGTGGTCAGATGGCCATCGTTACTATATTCGAACCTGAACGCCTTCCCGTATCTGGGGCCTAGAAGCTCTAGTCCACGTACGGAGGTTTCTAGGTCGACTCGTTTGAACAGATAGGCTATGAGGTCCTTTGCAAGATTCTTCCCGACCCAGCCTCCAAGGTCACGGGCTTGTGCGTCGGTTATGTAGGCCATCAGTTTCTCGAAGATGTCAGGGGGAAGTGTGACGAAGCCAAGTCTTTCGGCGTAAATATCCCATTCGACGAACTTTCGTAAGGCCTGATTCGCGAAGTAGTTTACACTGACTCGCTGTTCGTGCGCTAGCTTCTCCAGTTGATAGTTGATGTCATCGTCGATCCGGATGGTTCTGGTTACGCTCTTCACGCGATTCTTTGGGGGTTGACTGAACATGTTTTGTACAGTTCTTATTGTTACGAATTAGGCTATAATCCCTGTGAACAGAAAATCCTACAGCTGACATGCGTTGTGTACTGATGTACTCGTTCTGTAAAGCTAGCATGAATAATATCGTCTGGTGCGTTGGTTTGAGTTCGGCCTAGTTAAACTGTAAACGGCCTATATGTCATGTGCCAAAATGGCAAACTCAGGGCTTTGTTCAAGCTGTTCCTGGAAGCGGTGTTCCCTTAAGGCGAGCACGCAACTGGCTATTGTCTGGACCAGGTTGAACGCAGGTTATGCCGGGGTAGATCACTTATCTCTGAAATTATGAGGGTCATTCTTGAGTTGCAGAACGGGCAGTCGATAACGTCGGAGTCTGACGTCCTTCCTAGCTCAGTTGGCTGAGCGGGGATCCTGCTACTCGGATCCTCCCACATCCGAAGGATCTCCTTTTGACAGTTTGGACATTTTCCGTGTGCTTCGTACTTCATCATGGTGTCACGCCTCTAGGTGCCATACCTGAGATTCGAAGCGTAAGTACATGATCATAGACCTAGGGCTCGTATATTCTCTCTGGACAGATGCTCTTACATACGATATCTAGTGTAAGCGATTGTAATCGAACCCCGCAAGCCTAGATTGTCGAGAATACCAACCAGCCGTAAGAACATGCTTGGAAAATCCGGGTCTATCCGGTTTCCGTGTTTTCCGGAATTTACGGACGATTGTTAAATTGGGCATGTCCACAAAAGAGCACTACAGATATCAGGTGTATTTTGTTGTTGAAAAATTCTATTCGCCTTAGCAATCTCCGCAGTCTAACACGGATCACACCACTTGTGTTCAGGAACGTGCACCGTCGTAGCGGCAAGAGACCCCTCCAGTTTGCAATTCTTACATTTATTCTGTTGGTGAGCGTTGGAAACATTATAGGCCCTGCCTCGGCTCGGGTTCAAACAGCTCGTTTCATCGTCTCCTTCAAGCCACAGGTCGGACAAATCGAGAGAACGCAGGCTGTGAACATGGCAGGAGGCCGCGTAACCTCTCAATTCGGTATAATCAACAGTGCCACAGCGGAGATTCCAGTCCGGCAGGTGGAGATGTTGCGGAGGAACCCGGACGTGGCGAGTGTTGAAGAGGATGCTCAAGTGACGGCGTCAGACCTGTCCGCTGACATACAGATACTAGCAAATCTGACATGGGCAATCGGAACCAACGGAACCGGGGTGCGACTAGCTATTCTAGACACGGGGATCTCAACAAGCAACCCAGAGTTTGCAGGGAGGATAGTGGCATGCCACACTGAAGTTCAAGGAACATCAAGTTGTGAAGATGATAACGGACATGGAAC
>VBBA01000036.1 GCA_005888675.1 Candidatus Bathyarchaeota archaeon
CTCCGAGCCGTAACCACACCGACCAAACGACCATGATCCATAACCAACAACCTCCTGATTCCCTTGGACGCCATCAACTGAGCCACCTCATCAAAACCAGCCCCAGCATCAATACTCACGAGCTCACGACTCATAATCTCCTGAAGATGCACCATCCCCGCATCTCTAGCCAACGAATTGATCTTAGCAATAAAATCCCATTCAGTAACAATCCCGATCGCATCACCCCTAGGATTAGCCACAATGACGAAGCCATGGCCTTCACGGGCCATCCTCTTCGCCGCCTCCAGGGCTGAAGTTTCAGGAGACAAGCTGATGAAATCCTTCTCAACAATATCCCTCGCATACAAAACCATCGGATCACTCGCCTCCCGATATGACAGGAGCGTCCCTGCCGGACGATATCAGCTTATCCTGAGCCTGCACCCTCGTCTCCACAAACCTCCCACCCCTCAAACTACTCGGCAATACCGCCGCGAAACTCGCGATTCCCATGATAATGAATATTTCATGAATCGCATTCATGAACGGACCAACATCCACCGCCTGACCACCCGGTAGGCCTGCGAATATCGACTGCAGCACCGGCAAGGGTACACCCGTAGCCATAATCGCAAAGCTAACACCCAGACTCAACAAAACCCCAGCACTCACCAATGTAGAACTCATTCCACTAGCAATACCCCTCCTAGTCGGCGGAACACTATTCATTATCGAGGCAATATTCGGCGCCACAAACATGCCACTACCAATACCGGCCAAGACCATCGGAATCAACAATTGAGAATAAGGCGTGGTAACGGTGATCGTTGCAAACCATAGAAACGCGATACCCGAAATAACCAGTCCAACAGTCGCCAATCCACGCGCCCCATAACGATCACTCAAGTACCCACTAACAGGACCCAACGCAACAAACGCAACACTGAACGGGATCAACAACACACCCGCAGTCAAAGCATCCAGATGCAACGGTCCCTGGAAATAGAACACCAAGACAAGACTCACCGCTCCCCTAGCCAAAGCAGCCAAGAAATTACTCAATATTCCGCCTGCAAACATTCTATTCTTGAAGAGTGAGATGTCCATCATCGGATTCGTGGTCCTCCTTTCAACAAGGACAAACGCGACCAACAATAGCAAACCAACCAGCATCAATCCATAATCACCGATATCGAAACCGGCCAGAGCGCCCAGCGTCAGACCCAGCAAGAACAGTGTCAACCCACCTGCAAAGGTAACATTCCCGATCGGATCCAGCTTCTCCCCCCGCAACGGCGAGCTCAACTCATGCAACTGTCCATACGCCCAAACCGTTGCAAAGATTCCGATCGGGACATTCACAAGAAATATTGCTCTCCAACCAATCAAACGCGTAGCAGTCAATATCCCACCAGCAATCAAACCCAAGACACTACCCGCCGTCCCAGCCACCTGATTCGTCCCAATCGCCTTACCCCGCTCATTAGGTGGAAACGCATCAGTCAAGATAGCCGCACTATTCGCAAACAACAACGCCGCACCCGCACCCTGGACCAATCGAAAGATGACAAGCATCAGACCGTTCAATGACACTGCACAGAGAAGACTACCAACGGTGAACACTGCAAAACCTAGATTGTACAGTCTGACGCGTCCATACACGTCTCCCAATCGTCCAATAGCCAGCAACAACACGGCCAAGACGAGAATGTAGCCCATCAAGACCCACAAAGCATCGAACGTCGACGTCTTCAGATCATTAACGATAGTTGGTAGAGAGATCACGACCACGTTCGAGTCGAAGACTGCCATGAACGAGCCGATCGTCACATTGAACAATACGATATTCTTGTACTCCAAAAATCCGATCGCTCGCTTTAGGATACTAGATTTACCGGCGGGCAGGTCAAGCTTTCAATAAAGCTTAGGCTCGAACAGCACTAGTCACTGCACATAACCGCCAATCGTACCCAATTCCATGATGACCTCCTCAATCTCCTGTCCTTCGAATGGGAATCCTTTATCATGACCAATAATTTTGAAGCCACACTTTTCCAAAACCCGAATCGATGCCCCATTGTGTTTAGCGACACGTGCATACAACGGTCGCATCTTCACTTGATCTAGAAATATTGACAATGCTCTCGTTGCGATCCCTCTGCCCCAATACTCCTTCCCCAGCCAGTAGCCCACCAACCGCTCACCCTCCTGCTCCCAACTCACAACTCCCCCAGCCACCTCCCCATCAACCAGTACAGTCTTCAGGATATTCCTCGGATCTTTCATGATCTTCTCCCAATGAGCCATGAACCCCTCCCGGGTCCGAGGAGGAAAAGCAGCCATCCTGTATCCTTCGGGCTCATTTTCAAACTTGAAAGTTAGAGGTAGATCGTCCTGTTTGACATCTCGTAGGATTATTTCGGCTTCCAAGACTATCTAATCGTCCCCACTATCATTCTCATCACGTAATACGTCTGACTCTACAGCATCAGACTCGGCATCTTCGGGAACCTTCTCAAACTCTACAACCAGATCCGTTCCAATTATCGGACCGATGTCCCGATGGGACAGGACCAGGGTTTTCTTCTTGGGTATCGCTCTAACTATCGAACTCACATGTCGACGCAAAGACAATAGATACCACACCATAACCGCGACGAGCCCCAACGAGAACAAAAGAGCGATGACAAGCGAAAGGAAGAACGCGTCCATCTAATCCTCACTCCAGAACCAGTACTCCACGAACGTCCCCACTCTGTACTAGCGTGTCCGAACGTCCAATGTAACTTGTTCAGGATCCTTCTGTCCCGAATCCAACAACTTCTCCCGATAAGCTGCCAAGTCAAGGAATCCATGGCCTGAAATGTTGAACGCAATCACCTTCGCTTCATTCTTCCTCTTACATTCCAACGCCAGATCAATCGCAGCCTTCACAGCGTAAGCCGACTCTGGCGCAGGCAAGAAGCCCTCCGTCTGCACAAACGTTCTTGCAGCCTGAAACACAGCCAGCTCATCTCGTGGATATTCAACAGCCTCGATCAATCCCAGATGCTTCAAGTAACTAATCACTGGCGCCGCAGCATGATACCTCAACCCATCCGCTTTCACCGGATCCATCTCCGTCTGATGCCCGACAGTGTACATCTTCAACAACGGCGTCTTCCCGGCATGATCTCCGTAATCATACCGATACTCTCCCCTCACAAGATTCCCGGACACTTCAGTCTGAGCAGCCAAGAAACGACACTCCCTCTTCTTCTGCAAAACCTCCCCCGCAAACGGCAAAGTAAAACCACCAAAATTGCTCCCGCCACCAAGACAGGCGACCATAACATCTGGCCGATCATCAACCAGCTCGAACTGTTTCATCGTCTCCAATCCGATAATCGTCTGATGCATCAACACATGATTCAATACACTACCCAAGCTGTAGACCCAGCCCCTATTATTCCCCGCAAACTCCAAACCCTCCGAAACCGCAATTCCCAATGAGCCCGGATGCTTCGGATTCTGAATCAACAATTCCCGACCAACATCGGTCATACCACTCGGCGAAGCCACAACTCTCGCCCCATACAACTCCATCAACGCCTTCCTCTCAGGCTTCCAATCATACACCGCCCGCACCCAGAAAACAAGACACTTCAAACCCATCAAACTAGCCGCATACGCTAACGCGGTTCCCCACTGACCCGCACCAGTCTCAGTGGCGACACCAACATGACCCTCCTCCGCCGCATAATACGCCTGAGCCAACGCCGTATTCACCTTATGACTACCAGTCGGCGACAGATCCTCACGCTTGTAATACAAACGAGCCGGAGTATTCAGAAACTTCTCCAGTCTCCGCGCCCGATACAACGGTCTCGGTCTACCCGCCTGAGTGTACAAATTCCGAACCTCCTCCGGAATCTTGATCCAACGTTCCGTAGACATCTCCTGCGCCAACAACTTCTTGGGAATCACTCTACTCAGAAATTCGAGCCGTGACGGACCCTCGTCAGGATCCTTTGGTCCTGGAAACGAGCCTGGAAAATCAGGAACGATATTGTACCAAGACGTCGGAAGATCATCAGGGCTCAAAGGAATCTGATTTACGAATTTGTTATTCACCAAACGATAATCACACGAAAGATGAGAGGGCTAGTTGCTTGCTAATGCTTAAGCTTGCCTCTTCCAATCCAAGGAAAAAGTCTGGCTCTAGTGCTTTACGGATGCTGGATGGACCGCTATCGCATCAATTGATATCAACAAGTTAGGCGTGTCGGCTCCCAGTCTCGCCACCGACCGCGCTGGTGGCTCTTCCGGGAAGAATTCTTTGTATGCTTCATTCATACTCCGATAATCAGACGGATTGACAAGATAGACGGTCGCCTTCACCACGTCCGGCAATGATGCCCCGGCCGCCTTCAAAGCAGTCTCAACATTCCTCAGACACTGCCGCGTCTGGTCCATAACAGTAGACCCAGCCAAGTCAGTAGGTTGCTGGCCTGGTTTCAATCCCGTCTGGCCACTGATGAACACGAAACCATTGGCAACAACAACATGAGA
>VBBA01000037.1 GCA_005888675.1 Candidatus Bathyarchaeota archaeon
AGCTTCCTCTCTACGATTTCGGGACCGATCATCCTAGTCGGACACTCCTATGGAGGAGCAGTCATTACCAATGCAGCCGCCGGCAATTCGAACGTCAAGGCTCTCGTCTACGTTGACGCCTTCGCACCTGACCAAGGTGAGTCCGTTCAAGACCTAGCTAGTGCACCTGCGCCAAGTGGACAACCAAATTCATGCCTCGCCGGAGACTTCACCAAACTGTTCGACTTTGTGCCAATACCCGGCACCCCAGGGGATTTCGACCTGTTCGTCAAACAGAGCGTGTTCCCCTCATGCTTCGCCAACGATCTTCCAGGTAAGCAAGGCGCAGTTCTGGCGTCTACCCAACGACCCCTACTCCTAAGCGCTCTGCCCGTCAAATCAGGAACTCCTGCCTGGAAGTCGATCCCGTCATGGTATGCACTAGGAACGCTTGACAAGGTCATACCCCCATGGGCACAACTCTTCATGGCCCAACGCGCACAATCCCACATCGTCGAAGTCAGAGGAGGGCACCTATCCATGATATCCCAAGCGGACGACGTGGCAGAAGTGATCGAGAGTGCCGCACAATCGGTCCGAGGCAACTCCAACGCGAATTCGGAACTAACACTCGCATCGACCATTAACTAGCCAAGTCGAACCCCAACGAAGGAAAGAACCCCCAAAGGCCCACATCTACCCACAACCGAGCCAACGGTAGATCTGAGCGCCTCCTTTTTCTCAAGCCAATCGTATGCTGTTCAGCCTTGAGAATCTTTAACAAGGCAGGAGTGACGGGGGAAGCGGGATCGAAATTGGCTGGAACAACAACAGTCACACGAAAGAGCGAGGCGAAAAGGACTCTACTGGAGCCTAGAGCCAAGGAAACAGCAAGCAGGTACGAGGCTCCCAGGCTGACGGTTCCGGTAACCCCCGAACGCGACCATATAGAAGGACCCATGAATGCTCCCCTGACACTGGTCGAGTACGGCGACTATCAATGTCCCTATTGCGGCGCTGCATATCCCGAAGTGAAAAAGGTCCAGAAGAACCTCGGCCCCGAATTGCGATTCGTCTTTCGCAACTTTCCCTTAACAAACATACACGAGCACGCTATGACCGCCGCTGAAACAGCAGAGGCGGCTGCGGTTCAGCAAAAGTTCTGGCCCATGCACGACTTTCTCTACGAACACCAAGCAGGTCTCGGGGATCCAAATATCGCGCTTAGCTATGCAAAGAAGCTGGGCTTGGACACCCAAAAATTCGAGCGCGAGATAGCTCAGCATACATACCAGAAACGGATCAAAGAGGACTTCATGAGCGGAGTTAAGAGCGGTGTTAACGGAACCCCTACATTCTACGTTAATGGGGTCAGACACGATGGCGAAGCAGTCGCCAAAGCCCTAATCGAGGCATTGGGAAACTCCAAGCAATAAGTCAGAGAGCCCTTTTGCTAAGACTGCTGTCAGATTAAGCCGAAAATTTAGTTTTCGTTTACATCTAATCGAGGCTATGCTGGTCTCAGCGATGAACCCTTGGTCGCAGCCCGGGCGATGACAGCGCCAGTTTTCTCTGCGCTGTCCGCGAAGCCGATCAAGTAGGTGGTGAAGACACCAAGCAAGAACGCGTTGGTGAGGTGGATAACCACAGTCAAAGTCGAGTTCAACGCTATGAACCCGAGAATTGTCTGGACTACGAAGTCGGCTGTCGCGGACATTCAGCTAGCCTTATGAAAAGGCTCGACGATTTCCTTTTTCGTGCCCAAGAGAGTATCCACTTCTCTAGAAAATGTTAGACGTCTCGCGGTCGTCAAACAGGGTCTTGCCGGGAGGAGGCCCAACAAGCCCACCTCTAAAGATATTCTAGAATTAACCCGAAACATCGGCTGTCTGCAGCTAGATCCTATCAGCGCGGTAGCGCCGAGTCATCAGATCGTTCTGTGGAGTAGACTTGGAAACTACGACACATCCCATCTGGATAATCTGCTCTGGAGTGAAAAGAAACTCTTCGAGTACTGGGCCCATCAAGCCTCGATTGTACTGATGGAAGACTATCCGCTCTATTATTACATGATGAGAAACTACCCCGATGTCTTCCTCAAATCCCTAGGACCGGTCTGGCGTTTGAGAGTCAAGAAATGGATTAATGCGAATTCGAGATTACGAGACTACGTTCTCAGACAGCTCAAAGAGAGAGGACCGCTCCTTTCACGCCAATTCGAAGACAAATCCAGAACGAAGCCTCGTTCGTTTGGCTGGTCATCTTGGAGCGACGTATCTCGAATGCTCTTCCATCTGTACTTCAAGGGGGAAGTTATGGTTGTTGGTCGTGAGGGTAAACAGAAAATCTACGACCTATCCGAACGATTCCTGCCGATTTGGGTTCCAAAGAAGGAACTTTCAGAAGAGCAGGTGGAGTATGAAGGGGTTCAGCGATCCATCCAAGCGCTCGGCACCGCAAACGAATCAGAGCTAAAATGGTATTTCCTGCGCGGCCGCTATCCAAACTTGAAAGACACTCTCAAACGATTACAAGCCGACTCAAAGATCTACCCGGTGGATATTCAGGACGGACCAATTGGAAGGGGCGAGCGCTAC
Organism: Candidatus Bathyarchaeota archaeon; assembly: GCA_005888675.1. Classification (GTDB taxonomy): domain Archaea; phylum Thermoproteota; class Bathyarchaeia; order 40CM-2-53-6; family 40CM-2-53-6; genus BA-13. The sequence goes on from VBBA01000037.1 coordinate 2,577, forward strand.
ATTCACAGAAACGACGTCCAGACTCTTGAAGAAATGGATTCAGACACGTGGGAGCCAAGAGTCTCGCTTCTCTCCCCCTTCGACAATCTGATTTGCGATAGAACAAGGACCAAGCTTCTCTTCAACTTCGACTATCTCACGGAAATCTACACTCCTGAAAATAAGCGGAAATACGGGTACTACGTGCTCCCTATTCTATATGGCGACAAATTCATCGGCCGCTTAGATCCTTGGATGGACAGAAAAAACGGGAGACTGCTCATTAACGCGGTACATGCCGAGCCCCACGCACCGAAGCACAAGAATGTCTCACGAGAAATACGGGATACTGTTGAACAGCTCTCAGATTTCCTCGGAGCGAAAGAGGTGGTATATTCCCAAAGGGTCCCGAAGCCTTGGCGAAGCCATCTTCATTAATGCCTAACACCTGTCTGGGGCGGACGAGTGTAACCGACAGTTAGGTCGTTCCCGTATCAAGTAACTTACATTTTCCGAATTGATGCTCAGGCCCAACGAGGTTAGACAGGCAAGTTGCCCCTAAAGACGCGTTCTACCGAAGGTGGTGTGGCTTTAGATTCCGATGATGAACTGGGCACGATGGGCCCGTCGAGCGACAAAGAGTCGAAACCGAAAGCTCGAAAGGCCAAGACCAAACGCGCACGGTCCGGGAAGAAGCCCGAGAAGAGCAAGACACCTAAAGCTGTGGACACCCCGGACTTGGCAACTTCGCCAGCCCTATCGTCCCTATCCTCACCGTTCGGTGAAGACGAAGACACTAGCGAACCAGCACAGCAAGCGGCGAATCCGTTCTATGTGATCGGGGGAGCCGGTCAATCAAGAAGCGATACTGCAGAAGAGGACGTTACCGAATCCCAAATTACGCCCCAATTCTCCCCGTCTCCTTCCTCAGAGCCATCCATTGCGGGACAGGGCCAGTATTCCCTGGTCTTCGTCAATACGCCAGCACAGTCGCTCATGAAAACCAAGGTTCAGCTCGACTTCGACACTTTTCCCACAGTTGCAATCGGCAGAGAGGCAGAGAACGTCGTTGTGATCCCGGACACTGAGGTTTCGCGGACTCACGCCGAGCTAAGCTTGAACGGGGACAAAGTAATCTTGAAGGATCGAGGTAGCACGAACGGAACATTCCTATTCGACGGAAAAGAGTTCCAGCGGGTCACCGGTACTGTCGAGGTCAAACCGAACAGCATGATCAAATTCGGGAACAACACTATAGTGAAACTCACCTGTGAATGATAATCTTGGCTGATGCCGTCGAAGCATATCTGTCAAATTATCCTGAAGAAATACGAAGAATAACCATTCAATTACGCGACATGGCAAAACGGACGATGCCTAAAGCGCATGAATTCCTCTATTATGAAACTGTCAGCTATTCACTTAGCAATTCCCCAATCGAACGCATCTGCTACATCTCGCCATCGGAGAAACACGTCACCCTTGGATTCTCGTTCGGTGCTCAGCTAAACGACCAAGATCACATGCTAAAGGGCACTAGCAAGCGAGCACGCCATATCACGGTAAAAACGTCGGAAGATGCGAAGAACTCAGCCATCAAGAAACTGGTAAAGGCAGCCTGGACCAAGGCGGCCGAGACAGTTTCGAAATGGAGGATAGAGATGAGACAACGAAGAGCGCTAATCAGAAAACGTGCACGACGGCACAAACCGACGAACCGAGCTACTCAATCTCGACGCAGAAGACGATAATCAAGGAATACTCAGCCCAGCACTCGGTGCTCAGGGTTGCCTTAAGTTCGCGGAACCATCGGGACCTAGTTCTACCCATAAGCAGTGATCAGGATGAAGTATTATGATGATAAGAGAATGGCCGAGATTCGGAAGACCTTCGAAAAGGAGGTTCTAAATTGGAAAGGAGTAACGTCCAGACAAATGATGGGATGCCTCTGCTACCTTTACAACCGGAAATTCAT
>VBBA01000038.1 GCA_005888675.1 Candidatus Bathyarchaeota archaeon
TATTGTTTTGTTGAGGCCGCTGCCGTCGATGTCGGTGACTTCTACTCCGGAGATATAGTAACTGTAGGGGTTGCCGTTGTGTGTGAATAATTGGTTCTGGTCGAGGACTAATGCCGCTCCGTTCTTGTGGTAGAAGCGTAGTTGTGCGAACGAAGTGCCGTTGTTGAAGGTGCCTCCAGAGAGTATCTCGTTCGTTCCAGTTCCTGCAGGATCGGCCAGCTTCAAAGAGTCCGAGATAGCGCTTCCTCCTGCGTTTGTTGATGGCCATGAATCGGAGGCGCTGGAGCCTATTCGATAATTCGCGTGGGAGAGAGGGATTCCGGCTAGGAGGATCATGGGGATGAGGGTTAGCGGGATTATCAATCGTTTCAAAGACGGGTCTTGGCAGACCGGCCCTCGAATGGACGAAATGGGTTCTGATACTCCAAGTGCGATGGGAGAGTGACATTCAAGCGTGTTTCGACAGCGTCGGAATGAGTGTGTGAGAGACAGGGTCTCGCGGGGTTCTGGCTGGAGAAAAATAATGAGGGGTGGGGGCCAATAACAATTCTTAGGGTGATTTTGAAGAATGCCCTGTAAATTTTTTTTCTAGTGGATTTTTACCGTTTGGTGTTTTAGGGAGATGAGCGGGTTTCCTTTGTCAAAGGATGATTCGTGATGGGTGTGAAAGTATTCGGAATGTCTCTTTCACATCTTGAGTTTTGAGGTGCTACCCACCCCTATTTTTACAATTATATTTTCTCAGGCGCCTCAAAACAAGCGAGATCGGCTCGAATTCCTTCATTATGCTGGGAAAAGCATTTTGCGGAAAGGGGTTTACTCATTTAAAGATAGCGGGAATTCACGAGGGAAACATCGGGGGCCAGAAAACATGTGCGTATTTTGGCGATCAGGGCTCAAAAATGAGCGATTTCTGACCTGTCCCATGATCAGGCACCTAATTTTGTTAACCATCTCTACGGCCTTGTTAGGGCCGGTTCCTCAAGTCATCGTGCAAACTCTTGGCGGAGGTGGGGCACGACCTCCTTGCCCAGCATTCCTATCGCTTTGTGCTGGTTTGGGCTTGAACTCATGAAGACGACCTGTTTGAAACCCGCCCGGAAGCACTCTCCAGCTCGTTTTGTGATATCCTGCGGGTCGGTCGTTATCACCCAGGTCCTCTCCATTGTTTCATCGGATACCTTTCGACCGTTCTCCTCAATTTCTCTAGGGTCGTAAACCGCGTGTTTCGTTATCGCGGGGGACAATGTAGCTTTCCAGAATCGTGCTGAGGCCAATGCTTTGTCCTTGTCCTCGTCAAATGAGAAGAGCATTTCTATGGCGGAGCCCATCTTGTTGAAGTCCTTGCCCGCTTGAGAGGCTCCATTCTTAACCGCCGGGAACAACGTGTCTCTGAAGAAGTCGATGGGTTTTCCCAAGAAGGTGTAGTACCCGTCTGCATACTTGCCTACTAGATTTGCGACCTCTGGCGTGAACGCGGCCATGTAGATTGGGACTGGGCGCTTGGGTTTTGTGTAGAGCTTAGCCTCTCTCAAGTGATAATATTTTCCGCGATGAGTAACCCAGTCTTGTTCCCAGAGCATCCTGATTATCATGACAGCCTCTTCCAGGCGGTCTATCCGTTCCTTCGGGCTGGGCCAGTCATATCCGAGGGGCATCTCATTCATCGGCTCACCAGTGGCCAGGCCGAGCCGGACACGTCCGGGATACATTCTGCCAAGTGTGGCAAATGCCTGTGCGACGATCGCGGGATGGTACCTCAAGATTGGAGCGGTAACACCGGTTCCGACGATCATGTTCTTGGTCTTCTCTGCCGCCGACGCCAACCAGACCCATGCAAATGCACAGTGTGCACCCGTGTCGGCCCATGGAAGGAAATGATCACTAGCCCAAACGGAGTCTATGCCCGCCTTCTCGGCAAGGACGGTATGTTCCAGAAGATCTTCTAGACTGTATTGTTCAGTCGCTGCCTTCCATCCAAAGGACACCATTTACTGTTCCTCAACCGTTGGTTTCCGAACGATTGTTTGCTATAATAGATGAGCTAGCACTCTAATATTGCCAGAAACTCTGACATTCTACTAATTTGAAACTCTGTACCTTCAAAGTATCAGGCACCACACATCTAGGAATTTATGAGAAACCGTACGTTCTTGACTTGACGGACGCCGACAAGAATCTATTCGAAGACTTTCGCAGTGTGATCCGGCAAGTAAGGAAACGCAATTCATCTCTTGGCGAATTGGTCGAGCCAGTTCTTTCCAAAGCTCGACGGTTGGATCATGATAAAGTCAGAATGACTCTGCCGTTCATTCCTTCTGAGATTTGGGGCGCAGGTGTCACCTACACAAGAAGCATGGAGGCTCGCAAACATGAGACACGCCATGGAGAAATCTATGATCACGTATACTCAGCCTCTCGTCCCGAGCTGTTTCTCAAGGATTCCGGAGTTAACCGGTGCGTGGGTCCTAACGGGTTCATCTGTGTAAGAAGCGACAGCAGTTGGACGGTTCCCGAGCCAGAGCTTGGTCTCGTCTTGGACGAGGAAGGGAAGATAGTAGGGTACACGATCGCAAATGATGTCTCTGCGAGAGACATTGAGGGCGAGAACCCGCTATATCTTCCCCAGGCAAAGATCTACAATGGTTCGTGCAGCTTCGGCCCGGTAGTGGTAACTTCCGACGAGATTGGTGATCCGCGTGCCCTTGGCATTCGTCTCACAATCACTCGAGCCGGGAAGAAAATGTTTGAAGGTGTAACCAACACTTCGGCTATGAAGCGTAGCTTGGATGAACTTATCGAGTATCTCAAGAGAGACAATGTATTGGGTGAGCTGACTTTGTTGATGACAGGAACCGGGATAGTTCCGCCCGATGACTTCGCCCTTGCCGATGGGGACCTCGTTGAGACTGCCATTGATGGAATCGGTGTTCTGCAAAATCCGGTGCGGAAGCTCTAGTAGCCCACGTAAACGGCCTTTATCCGTGTGTAAAAATCGATCGCTTCTTGGCCTTGTTCTTTGAAGGTCTGAGCGCTCGACTGCTTGAATCCACCATAAGGCACTTGGTATTCTAATCCCACGGTGGATTTGTTGATCTTGATAACTCCCGCGTCTACCCTGTCGGCAAAGTCGATCGCATTAGACAAGTTTGTCGTGTATATGCCGGCCGTTAGGCCGTAGTCGGTGCTGTTTGCGAGTTCGACGGCCTCATCTATGTTGCTCGCTGTCATTACGCTCAAAACTGGACCGAAGATTTCTTCCTTTGCGATTTTCATGTCCTTGTGAACTTCATCGAATATGGTTGGTCTTACAAAGAAGCCATGAGTCTCAGGGTCCTTTCTACCGTCTTTGCCTCCAACCAGAATCTTAGCGCCTTCTCGAGTCCCGAGTTCGATGTAGTCGAGATCCTTTTGCAGCTGATCTTCTGAGACGGCTGGGCCCATTTCGACGCCGGGCAGCAAACCATTTCCAACCTTTAGTTTTTCAGCTTCTTCAGAGATTCGTTTCACCAGTTTATCCTTTATAGATTCATGTACTATCAGTCTACTCGTAGCTGTGCAAGCTTGTCCTGTAAGTCCAAACGCGCTGGACTTGATCAAAGGAACAACATCTTCTAGCCGAGCGTCGGGCAACACGACCGCCGGGTTTTTCCCGCCTAGTTCGAGCTGTATCCTGACGAATTTCTTCCCCGCAGCAATCTTTCTGTTGATTCTGTGTCCGACCTCAGTCGAGCCTGTAAACGATATTGCGTCGATTTCAGGACTTCCAATAATCTCCTCGCCAACTTCTCTTCCTGGACCTGTCACCATGTTCAGAGCACCGGGCGGTAGACTTGCTTTGTCCAAGGCTTCGATTATGTAATGTGAGATCAATGGTGTCAGGGAGGCTGGTTTGAAGACAACACAATCTCCACAGACTAATGCTGGAGCGATCTTCCATGCGGGAATGGCGATTGGAAAATTCCAGGGCGTCATGACCCCCACGACCCCGATTGGCTCTCTTTTAGTATAGAGGAACGTCCGTTGATGGGCAGACGGTATATTCTTGCCGTCCAGGTTGGGAGCCATGCCAGCATAGTATAGGAAAATGTCGATGGCGCGTCGGACCTCTCCTTCGCTTTCCTTCAACGTCTTCCCTTCTTCCATCGTGAGGGTTTTCGATAGATTCTCTGCCAGCTCATCCAAGATGCGGGCTGCGCGATAGAGGATCTTTCCGCGTTGTGGGGCAGGCGTCGTGGCCCATCGTTTCAAACCGTCTCGAGCAGCTTTCATGGCCTCCTGAACATCTTCTCGGCCTGAGAGTTGGAAGTTGCCGAGGATTTGGCTGGGGTTTGCCGGGTTGCTTACTTGGAATGTCTTTCCGGTTTTTGACTTGGTCCATTTACCGCCGATGTAGTTGAGAAATTCTTGCAATCCGCGGCCACTATTCTGTCCCATGATAAGCATGGATGACATATCCGTTGCGTAATTGTTATGGCTTGATCGCTAGCAGGGCTAGGTCATTATGTTGAAAGTACATACCAATAATAACGAAGGCATGATCGGACGTTCCGGAGACGACTTCCTATGAAGATCAAGTCCGTCCATGCTAGGAAAGTCTCGTATCGGGAAAACTACGAGAGAGATGCTCTTGCTCTCCGTTCCGGTTCGGAACATTACATGGACGTTCTAGTCGTCACTGTTGAAACAGTGGACGGTGCGGTCGGTGTTGGTGAATCTCTGTCGTATGGTGGAGTCGATACGGTTGCTTCAGCAGTTGTCAAGATGCTGGCCCCGTTGATTGTTGGACATGAATCGTATGGAGTCAGGTCTTTGTGGGAGAAGATGTACAAGGCAACTTATCGCCTAGGACGACGTGGGCTGGTAATATCGGCGATCAGCGGTGTCGACACCGCCCTTTGGGACTTGCTTGGAAAGGAACTGGGTGCTCCTGTCTACAAGTTATTGGGTGCTGATAGACGACCCATCAAGGGCTACATCACAGGCGGATATTATCGAGAGGACAAGGACATCAAGAAACTGGTCGAGGAGGAAAAGAGCTACGTTGAAGCTGGGTTCGACACCGTCAAGATCAAGATTGGTGGGATGTCAGTAAGAGAGGATCTCGAACG
>VBBA01000039.1 GCA_005888675.1 Candidatus Bathyarchaeota archaeon
GATTTACAGGCCGCTAGAGCCGGATGTCCAGGCTTAATCCTAAGCTCTCACATCAGAGTTTAAGTAGACTCCTTCGCTAGGGCCGAAAATTAGAGGGAAAGAAAAGAATGCCCGATGAATCCCCGACAGATGAGATTCAGGACGACTCAAATCAGGCCCTGAACATCTTCCCCGGAAACTGGACCATCCGGAACGATCAGATGTTCCGAGCATTCGACCTATCATTCTCACAGAATTGGAACCCTTCCAATTTTCCTTGGGACCAACTTGACCCGAAAAACTTCGACCAACGCGAAAGGATAGCACAAGCGTACTGGATGGCCAAGCTCGCGTTCTTCGAAAAGTCGGGGATCGGCGCCTTCGGATTCGGAATGGTACGCGCGGCCGAGCTAAATCTCGAAGATCCCACAAAGAAGATGCTAGCCTCTATCACATACGACGAATGCAGACATGACGAGGTCTGCAGAAGGGCCTGCTCGAAGCTCTGTCCAAACTTCCCCTACGCATACAAACCCCAAGACGACATGGAAAAGAAAGCCCTGCGCAATATTGAGGCACTTTACGGAGAGGGCAAGCGCTACTGGAACGGATTCCTTAAGGCCTGGCAGTTCCTTCCGCCAGAGATCCTATTCGCAGGCTTCTTCTTCGCCGAGATAGGGGCCGAGACAATTTTCAACATAATGCGTCAGACAAGCAAGCTTGACGTCTACCGTCAAGCCTTCCAAAACATAACCCGAGACGAAACCCGCCATCTCGTCGCAACCATGGCCCTGCTCCGGGGTATGGCAGAAAACTTCTCCGAAGAACAAAAACACACCATAACCAGACAGATGAAGCAAGGATTCATCTTCTTATCTCCACTTCTATACCGGCCCAAGACAGACTTCTGGAAACTACCCGGTGACTTTGAAAGGGTTGATCAGGAACTCGAAGAAGTTGCACGCAATACTGGCCTCGGCACGCTCACCCTAGAAGAAAAAATGAAATTCTGGCGTGAAGCGATAGAAAAGAAGAGAAAGGAAATAGAGGAAATTGGAATAATGGTCCCAGCAATCCCTGAAATCGGAGTAGAAGGAGTCGAAGTGCAGGTTAAGAAGGATGAGACGATCGCGACGAGCTTCTAGGTGACAAAAATACCAGCCAAAATCATGATCTTATTCGGCAAACCAACCGATCCGAAAGCATTCGACGAGGAGTATTGGAAAGAGCACGTCCCGTTGGCCAAGCGAATGCCTGGCGTGAAAAAATATACAGTTAACAAGATCACCGGCGCGCCGAAGGGAGAACCTGCATTCTACCAGATCGTGGAGGTAGAGTTCGAGAACATGGAAGCCTTGAAACGGGCCTTGGAAAGCCCTGCCTCACGCGAGTCGGGAAAACACGCGGTGAAGATGGCTACAGGCGGAATAACCTTCCTTTATGCCGAACCTAAAGAAGCTTGAGCTGCAGGGACACCATCCGAATGGAATCCTAGCTCCCTGATTTCCCATTTTCCACGTACCAATTGGTCCTTCCATTAAAAAGAAGAAACATTCTTCTAGAGACGCCCCCGATCATACATTGCAATGGGCAGGGTCGGCATCATTGGCGTCGGGCATTCGCGCTTTGGGAAGCGGAGCGACGCCTCGCTCCGAGAGCTAGCTTTCGAAGCATACAGAGAGGCGCTTGATGACGCTGAAATTGATACTTCAGATATTGACGCCTCTCTAGTGTGTTCGGCGACACACTATGACAAACAGCGATCTCCTGCAGGAGTAGTTGCGGAATATCTAGGACTAAATCCTGCGCCAACCTTCAATGTTGAAGCTGCATGCGCATCAAGTGCCGTCGGACTACGAACGGCCTGGGCTCTCGTAAACTCTCGCCTCCACGATATCGTAGCAATAGTAGGCGTCCAGAAGATGACCGAACTTTCTTCCGATGAGATACAAGAATTGATGGGACGCGCAGGGGATGTAATGTGGGAGTCGCCCTTCGGCACGACCATGCCCGCGTACTACGCAATGTATGCCAACGCCCACATGGCGCGATACGGCACAACTCAGGAACAGATGGCCTTAGTCCCAGTCAAGAATCGGAAATACGGGACCAAGAATCCAAAGGCGATGTTTCAGAAACCCGTTGAGATCGAGGAAGTCCTCAAGTCTCGAATGGTGTCATACCCTCTGAAGCTCTATGACTGTTGTGCTAATGCCGACGGAGCCGCCTGCATTCTCGTTGCCAGCAGAAATAAGGTCCAGAAACTATCCGACCGGCCGGTATGGATAGCTGGACTTGGACTTGCCTCGAGTCCCATGTCCTTAGCAGGACGGACAGGACCAATGACAAGCTTCCAAGTCACAAAGAATGCAGCCAAGGAAGCTTACAAAATGGCCCGTGTCCTTCCCAGAGACGTAGATATTGCCGAAGTCCACGACTCGTTCTCAATAACCGAGATACTCAACTATGAAGATCTCGGATTCGCCCGCCCCGGTACTGGTGCCAAACTACTAGAAAGGGAAGAGACTGACCTAGGCGGCAGAATACCTGTTAACATCGATGGCGGATTAATAGCCAAAGGTCATCCGGTCGGTGCGACAGGCGCCGGCCAGATTACTGCGCTCGTCAAACAGTTGAGGGGAGAAGCTGGTGACTTGCAGGTTGATAACGCAAAGGTCGGACTAGCACAGAACATTGGCGGCATCGGAATGTATGCGGCAGTCACAATTCTCCGAGGTTAAGAATTCAAATGGGATTCGAAAAGTTCGGAAAACACGGGTATGTATCGCATGCAAAAGTTGCCCCAATTGTCGATTACCTGAAGAAAGGAGAACTGGCAGGCACAAAATGTTTGGAATGCGATTCGCTGTATTTTCCGCCAAAGGCCGACTGTCCCAAATGCAGAAGCACCAAGTTTGACTGGGTGCCGTTGAACGAAAATTGTAAGCTTATCACTTTTACAGAAGTGTTCTTCGCTCCACCAGAGTTTCAGAAGGAAACCCCCTACCTTCTCGGACTAGCCGAATTGGAAGAAGGGCCGAGAGTTTTCGCCCCGATCGATTCCAGAATCACGCGGGATTATCTGAAGCCCGGGGCTCTACTAGCATTGCATCCTTCGACGAATGAAAACGGGGCCTTCTATCAGCTAGAAAAGAGAGAACAGAATTATCTTAGAAAACGATAGGCGATGCGATCTAGATGCTACCGTAGTATCTTTTTGCAACAGCAACGGCATCGTCGAGATGGTCCATGAGCATCTTATACTCCCCGCGTGAATTGCCAGCTATAGTGAGGGCCTTCGAGAAGTATTTCCGCACGCCTTCGGTGTCTCCCTGGAACAGGGATAAGGCTCCTGCGACCCTGTAGGCGACTTCTGCACGGAGCTTGTTGCCTTGTGTCTCAAAGTCTTGAGCTTCTGTTAGAAAAGTCTCGAGGGGAATGTTGACCTTTTTCGGGTCGAGAATCAAGAGTCTTGCAAGGGCTTGGTAAAGTTCGTTGTTTCCACCGGTCAAATCCATGAGCCTGCTGGCCATCACGGCTTCTGGGGTATTCCCAGGTGCTGAGCCCGGGGCAGAGTTGTGCTGTTTCCTCCGAAGCATACCGCCTCGCATCAAGATATTGTATTCTCCGTTGTTTTCACAGACAATTGCTCGGGATGCTAGCCTCTGACGTGGGTGGACAATAATTTAAGAGTTGAGCCTAAGGGTGTTGTGTGACTGTCGAAACCTGCAGTTTGGATAGTGTTTGGAGATCTGAGCGAAGAAGACAGGTTCATCAAACGCCGAGAGGCGCGGACGAAGGCTCGGAAGCGAAAGAGAGGACCGTACAGAAAGTCCTCAACGGCTGGCAGGCTCATTAAGTACTAGCCTAACCAACGACTCTAAGAGGTCAACTGGCGTATGAAGAGTCAGGAACTAGATCATGAATAAACCTGA
>VBBA01000040.1 GCA_005888675.1 Candidatus Bathyarchaeota archaeon
TCTTGTTACGGTAGATACGTTCCGCGTTCTCGGGTGTGCTTCCGAGCCAGACTGGGTCTTCGAAGTTTGGCGTATGATGATCATTATGGTAATGAGAAATAGTGGTAACTTTTGCAGTTCCCGCCGCGGCCTCGATTTTCTCTCTAGCTTTGGCCCGTGCCCTGTATTCGGTTGGATGTGGCATTAATCTGAATCGCGGCCCCATAGCCACGCCCGCATCGGCAAGTATTCCTACTTCCTTCGTCTCGAACAAGGTACACATTCCTCTGACTCCTAGACTCTCGTAAGCTAGAGGTGTGACTTTGACCGCAGGTGGCATTTTCAGTCCTCTTTGGAGCGGGAAGGCTTTATTGAGCCGTTCGATCTGTTCCTCATACTGGGTCCGATGACTTCTCTGGCCCAACGGATCAGTCCTTTGGGACTGGATGAAGTAGATCTTGAGTGAGGGAGGACCCGATCCCACGAACAATTCGGACGCATTGTCCACGGCTGAGGAAGCACCGTCCGTAACCGAGGCGAAATCAGTTGTTGTGCCAAGCAACAGGTGGCTCGTTCTCGCCTCCGTCATATCGTCTCGGACTGTATACTCGTTGAACTGGTACAACTTCGCCCCAGCTCTCCCCCTAATCGGAACTGATCTAGGGATCGACACGTTCGGCCTTGCTGTGATAACGTCTTCATTCCTACTTGGTGCGGGATTGTTCCAGGTACCCGCAGGGTTCATCGCGGCGCATTGGGGGAATAAGAACACCTCCCAGCTCGGTATGCTCATTCTATCAATCTCAGCAATCGCTGAGGGCTTGTCGCCAAGTTTTCCCTACCTCTTCATTTCACGATTGATGCTCGGAGTGGGCGCGAGTCTGTTCTTCAGCCCCGCGATCGGCGTTCTCACACCATTATTCCGAGAACAAGAAGAGGGTTTCGTGATCGGATTGTACAACGGAGCATTCAGCGTTGGTGGAGGAATTGGCCTCTGGGTCTGGGCGTTCATAATGAACGCACCAGGGTTCGGATGGCGAATTGGACTCGTACTCGGAGGATTGCTAGGGTTGTTGTTCGTCGTAATCGGCGAGGTGGTTGTTCCAAGAGACAAGGGTTCTCGACCCGCGTACAATTCGATAAGACCTGTTCTGAAGAGCCGGAACATTTGGGTAATAGCACTCGGGGTGCTCGGGTTGTGGGGCGGAACATTCACAGCAGCCCAGTTCTTGCCAAAGTTCCTTCACAACATCAGAGGAGTTCCGCTGGATACTGCCGGCTTGTTGTCCTCTCTTCTTCTCTTTGCGAGCATGGTAGGGGGTCCACTGGGAGGATTCTTATCAGACAGGTTGCGCAGGAGAAAAGAGTTCATCCTAATTCCGGGAGTTATGGCGAGCGTACTTCTAGGTTTCATCGGCGTAGTCCCGGTCGACGGACTATGGTTCTTGATCCCGACGATTGGATTCCTGTATGCCATGGTCTTCTCGACAATGTACGCGAGCGCGAGCCAATACCCCGAGGTGGGACATCGCTATGCTCCATTGGGAATCAGCTTGATGAACTCTGTCCACATTCTCGGAGCCGTCTCGATCCCTATAGGCTACGCGTTGGCGGTAAAATCCTCGGGCGCCGACCTTGCGGGATGGTTCTTCATCAGCACTCTAGCTCTGGTTCTGATGATGATCGTGACAACTCTCCAGGAACCTTTCCGAGCTAAAGACCCGCAGATGGTCAACTCCGACGGGTCCTAGATTTCGTAGAGTTCGTCCCTGTAAACCGCCGTCAATCTTCTCTGAATACCTCCTTTGTACACAAGTCTGCCTTCGCTTTTTCTTATCAGACGACCTATCTCGGTTGCTCTGATTCTGTTGTGATTGAGTCTCTCAAGAACCGCGGCCTTCCTATGTGCTGCAACGGCAATGACAAGACTTCCCGACCCCAACAGCTTCAAAGGATCGAGTTTCAAAGCGTCAGAAATGGTTCGGGTCTCAGGAGCGACGGGGATCTTGTCGGATTCCACAATTATCCCTCTGCCGGAGGCCTCGGCTAGCTCCCAAAGCCCATTCAGGATGCCTCCTTCAGTGGGATCATGCATGGCTGTCACACCTTTCATCTTGGACGCGATTACGGCTTCTCGGACTACGCTGATCCTATCGGAAAATCTCAGGGCCCTCCCGATCGTTCTATCATCTACTCCCTTCTGCTTGAGCAGTCTGCTGTGATCCGCTGCCAGTACAGCTGTCCCTTCGATGCCTGCCGTCTTTGTCATCAAGAGCGTATCTCCTTCCTGCGCGCCCTCGGCCGTGAGATAGGTACCGCTCTTCGATTCGCCTATCATGAACCCTGCAATTATCGGGTGCCTTAGGTCATAGGTAGCCTCGGTGTGACCACCGATTACAGTTATCGCGAGCTTACGGGCTTCCTTGTTAACCTCCTTCATTATTCCGCGCAGCTCGGACTCATTGGTACCAGGCGGGACTAGTATTGTGCATAGGAACCAAACTGGGACCGCACCCGCAACTGCGATGTCATTGGCGTTGACATGGACGGCGTGAGCCCCGATGTGTCTGGAGGCTCCTGTTATCGGGTCTGTAGAAAACACCAGTAGTCTCTTGTCAAGACGGACGATAGCTGCATCCCGTCCGATCCCGGGACCAAGGACGACACGTTTGCTCCTCTTTCCTAGGAATGGATAGACGGATCGAGTCAGGACCTGCGGAGGTATCTTACCTGTTTCGAACCTTCCTCTTGGCGCAGATCATTCCCTCTTCACAAGACTATTTGCGTTGGGCCGCACTAACGATACTGACCACGTCGCCATCTTTGAGAAGGTATGTGTCCGCCAATCGCATCTTGTCGCGGGCGTTAACACCGTACAGCATCTGTGCACCCAATTCTGTGTGTATCATGCTGGCCATTTGTTTGAGTGTGGTTCCTCGTGGAACAAGATAGGCATCAGGTAACACTTCGCCATCGTGGTTCGTCAAACGCTCAGGATCCTCGACAGGATAGACGACGATCATGTCCAAGAGCTTGAAGAAAGCCGAATTGATCGCGTTCTGAACCCCGGTGGTACCTTGAACGTTCAATACTCGCTCCCTGATAATCTCAAGCGCAGTCTTCTGTTCCGGACTCAATTGCGCCTTTGAACTAATAGTAAAGTCCCGGTCTCCAGGATGATAATTGATCAGGCCCTTCTCTGTGGCTCGTCGAAGGGCAAGCTCTGCTTCTGAACAAGCAGGGATAGTTGGCATTCCTGTGTCTAGCAATCGTTTCAGATTGTCTTCGGAGTAGGGAAGGTCCATCTTATTGGCGACCAAGAGCATGGGCTTCGCAAGCTTTCGCAAGGATTCAACCAATCGCAGCAGGTCCTCTTTGGACCAGGCACTTGGCTTCTCGCCAATACCTACTTGTTTCAAGGCGGCCTCGGCCTGGAATTCTCTTATTCCAAGCCCACTCAATTTTTCAGAGACTATCTTTGCGGGATCTTCGCCGGCCATCTCGGCCTTCTTTGCCAGCTTGTCCCACTCCTTCTGCAGTATCTGGACCATCCACATGTCCAATTCATGTTCCAGAAATTTCACGTCTTCGAGGGGATCATGAGATCCCATCTTCACAGGCTTACCATCCAAGTCAGTGGAGCCAGAAGTATCTATTACATGTATCAACGCGTCTGCCTTACGCACCTCATCTAGAAAGCGATTTCCTAATCCTCTGCCTTCCCACGCACCAGGGACGAGACCGGCAGTATCGACTAAATCAACGGGTATGAATCGTTCCCCATCGATGCATTTGGAATTCTTCGGGTTGTCGGTTACTCCTAGGCCCGGATGAACACATTTGCTCCGGACGTAAGAAATTCCATGGTTTGGCTTGATCGTCGTGAAGGGATAGTTGGCTATAGCGACTTGGACTAGGGTTGCAGCACTGAAGAATGTGCTCTTTCCAGTGTTAGGCTTCCCAACGACCCCTACCTGCACGTTCTACCCCACTGTTCAACCATCAGGGTAGCCCTGTAATCCGGATCCCTGCACCCTTTACATTATGTCGAATATTCAATGAGACGAGCAGGGCGGTCACTTGCTCTATTGTTCGCGAATTCTCCAAAGGTCCGGCATCCACGGGCCTGGCCCCAGGTATTGCATTGACCAGCTCGAAGACCTTCTTCCGACTTTCCTCCCTGTTGCCGCAGATCAACACGTCGCAGTCGACTATGCCGTTGAGGTCGTGGAGTTTTTCCGCGCTGACGTTGTTGAAGGCTGCTACTAATTCGACGTTCCTCGGAAGTATCCGGTTGATGTATTCTGCAGCGGATCCATCCCACAGTCCGACCGTTCTTGTGGGCTTTCCCCCTACAGAGCTTTCCAATGGGACCATTACGCTGATCACTAGTTGTCCCTCTCTCAATACTGGCTTGATCGTTTTGAAGATCTCGTTGAAGCCATCAAACGGGACAGAGAGAACGACTATGTCCGCCTGTTTGGTGGCTTCGGGATTCGCTAATCCTGTTACCCTGGCACTAGGACCGACAGAATCATTGATTTTCCTGCTTGCCTCATTCGCTCTTTCTTGACTTCGAGAGCCTATGATTACCTCATAGCCTGCTTTCGCCCATCTCAATGCAAGGCCGAAGCCTTGATCGCCGGTGCCGCCGATTACGGCTATCTTGTACTTGCTAACCGTGTTCTTCCACTCCTTCCACTGCCGCTCGTCCTCCGTCTCTTTCCGGCGTTAGAACGAAGTGAACCTAGAGGCATGTTCTTGATGACGCCCCTCTTCATCAATAGGTCCGCTGTCCTTCGAGACTTGCTGATTATTGTCTCGGCGCGTTCAAGGAACTGTCTCTTGTTCAGCTTTAGTCTGGCAATGCCTTGGCTGACTGCTGCCAATCCGACAGCTGCTGCTTCTCTTGGGTAGACTTCCCACTCGCTCATGTAAGGTATGATGTAATCCTCTTGCAAGCCCTTCTCCTCTGCAATCTTTGCTAGTTCCCTCGCGGCGGCTATGCACATTTCATCGGTGATAGTTTTTGCCCTAGCGTCTAGGGTCCCGCGGAATATCCCAGGGAAGCCGAGGGAGTTGTTGACCTGGTTCGGAAAGTCGGA
>VBBA01000041.1 GCA_005888675.1 Candidatus Bathyarchaeota archaeon
TCAACCAGTTTATTCCTGTCCGGTTTGGAGGTGAAGTTACGAGAGCCTACATAATAGACGCGAAGAAACATGTTGGCTTCTTTCCTAGCCTCTCAACGGTTGCCGTCGAAAGAATTCTCGACCTCCTCTCGATAGCTGGGCTCGCTCTTCTCGGTGCGTTCACTTACTCAGTTGTTCTCTCACAGTTCTCCGTAATGCTGATACTCGTAATAACGGCGGTCGCATCGACGGCCATGTTCGCCGTAGTTCTTGTCGGCAGCAGAAATCTTCCGCTGGTAATGCGTGGATTCCGTTGGCTCGTCTATCACGCGCCACTCCGCGAGTCATGGCGCAAGAAGACACTGCGTGTGATCGAATCCTCGCTCATAGGAGCTACTGCAATAGGACGAGATTACAAGTTGCTCGCTGTGTCTATCCTCCTGAGTTTGACTATATGGTTCGTTAGTTTCCTCGGATTTTACTTTATGCTAACCGGTGTCGGATTTGACGCAACGGCAATGGCAATACTCTTGGGAATAATGCTGTTCCAACTCACCTTCATACTGCCGAGCACTCCCGGGAACGTTGGAACCTTCGAAGCGCTCTTCCTCTTCTCCTTCACCGCTATCGGGTTGACCACGCTGCCGGCTTCGCCATCACTTCTAGCGATCATCTTTGTCACGCATGCCTTTAACTTGATACTAGTGGCTCTCCTTGGGACCGCCGGGGTCGGTCTCCTCGGACTCAAGATGGGCGATGTGTTCAAGATTCCGGGCATGAAGAGGGAAGAGACAACTGCAAGCCATCCGCCTGCCGTCCCATCGTCTTCCCAGACACAGGCTCAGGCTCCTACATCATCGCCCTAGCCAGCTTGAGGACTCTGTCGTCGAATCTCGTCCAAAAGTTTCGCTAGCTTTGTCTTTCTTTGGCTTGTGGCTTCTACGATCACGATTCCCTGCGATGGCTGACCGTAAACTATCAACGCGTTCAACTGTGCCTCAAGTATGGCCGGGATGGCAAGAAGATCCTCTTCTCCCTCGACAATGACCGTCGCAGCCTCTTGCTTCAGCGCGTTCTTGATCGCCTGCCATGACTCTTGGCTTATTGTACCTGCAGGATTGACGACGTGGAATGTCACTCGCGTCTTTGAAATTGGGGGAGCGTAGCCATGTCTCATAGTTTTTCCGTCAATGATCGCTAAGCTTACAGGGATGCCCGCTACTTGTGCCTCTGTGGATACTACGTCGCCTACGGTGATTATTTTTGGTGGGTGTGTTCGTTCGACCAGTTCTTTTAGCCTGGGCATTGTCTGCGACGGCTGGCCCGGTATCAAGTGGCCGAGAGGGGTCTTCAAACGACTGAGCTGGCTCGTTGAGAATCGTATCGATTCGTTTCCCAATTCTCCGGTCCTCTCTTAGCCTAACGAACTAGTGACGAGGAGCCCCGGGCGGGGTTTTCAGCCCATCTTGGGAGGCTTTTGAACCCGCGGCCTTCGCCTTACCAAGGCGACGCTCACCAGTGCCACTCGGATTGAGGGCATCTACCAGGCTGAGCCACCGGGGCAGACCAAGTCAGCGTTGGTGCAGAGAATCACGGGCTATATGAGTTACTCCAAGACGGAGACGAAACAGAACATCCCTCTGATGTTTCGGAATTTTTTCCAGAGTGGACTTTCGTCGTGGACTGGCTGCTAAATCATTCTCGCAACGCTCTGGAAGTACTTGACCCCTTTCTTGCCGTTTAGAGCATTATCATATGCGAGATCAACTACTTCTCTGGGCGTTGATGCGGACATGACTTTGACTACTTTCCTATCGTCCAGGTAAGTTCCCGCAATCTTGTCTGCTGTGCCACCCGAACCAGTCAAGGCAACGATAGACTTTCCTTTTTGATAGGCTACGCAAGCTTCGACCAGTGTTCCGGCTCCGCCTCCTACAACGATGACTGAATCTGCCGAGTAGGCAGTGACGTAGTTTCTGGCGAAACCCAATCCTGTTGGAACAATGATGTCGCAGAATGGGTTGGCATAGCTCATCTCTTCGTGTGGTATTATCCCGACGACGAGTCCACCACGCTCTTTTGCACCCTTCGATGCGGCTTCCATGACGCCTCCCAATCCTCCGGTTACCAAGACAGCGCCGCGAGCCGCTATCTGGTCGCCTACCAACTTTGCGGCTTCGTACATTTGGGGCTGACAATGATCTCCGTCAGAGCCTATCACTAAGATCTGGGTTAGTTTCTTGAAACCTGTTGGCGGGGTTCTCGATACTCCTCTAAACATGGCATATTCACTTGAAGAACGAGGGTCGCGGAAACAGACAGAGAATGCGCGTCGTCTAAATTGCTGATGTTACCGTTCATGATACGGAGAAGGTTTTAATCTGGACCCAGACAGCCCGCATTCGATTTCAGCCTTAGGCGAGTATTACCATTGTCCGATTTGAAGAAAGGAAAGGTCCAACGAGTGGCAGGTCCTGTCATAGTTGCAAGAGATATGCTTGGCAGCCAAATGTACGAGGTTGTCAGGGTTGGAGAGCAAGGGCTGATAGGCGAAATTATCAGGATTGAGGAAGACAAGGCGACCGTTCAAGTTTACGAAGAGACTGCAGGGATTCGTCCTGGAGAAGTTGTGGAGCGAACAGGCAAACCATTGTCAGTCGAGCTAGGACCAGGGATCACTGGCCAGATTTATGACGGGATCCAGAGACCATTGACCGTTCTTTTCGAGAAGACAGGTCCCTTCGTAAGGCGAGGTGTAGCACCTTCGCCTCTGGACCGGGGGAAGAAATGGCACTTTGTTCCTGAAGTAGAGTTAGGCTCGAAGGTTACTGGCGGTGGAGACGTGATTGGTGAAGTCAAGGAGACGTCTCTGATTACCCAGAGAATTATGGTTCCTCCCAACCTTTCGGGTCGTATCTCATCCATCGCGTCGGAAGGAGACTATGCCTTGACAGAGCCAGTTGCGGAGCTGGAAACGGCTAACGGGCCGATGCCCTTGTTCATGATGCACACTTGGCCAGTGCGGATTGCGCGGCCCTTTGCGAGGAAGTTGCCTTCTGACACACCATTGATAACGGGTCAGCGTATTATGGACTTCTTCTTTCCGATAGTTAAGGGGGGGACTGCTGCGATTCCAGGCGGGTTTGGAACTGGAAAGACTGTTAGTCAGCAGCAGCTTTCGAAATGGGCTGATGCAAAGGTCATTGTCTATGTCGGGTGCGGCGAGAGGGGCAACGAGATGGCCGAGGTCCTTGAGACTTTTCCAAAGCTCACGGACCCTAGATCGGGAGAGCCGTTGATGAACCGGACAATTCTGGTAGCGAACACGTCCAACATGCCAATTGCAGCACGGGAAGCAAGTGTCTACACGGGCATCACGATCGCGGAATACTTCCGCGACATGGGCTATGACGTCGCTTTGATGGCCGATTCAACAAGCAGATGGGCGGAGGCGTTGAGGGAAATTTCTGGTCGACTGGAGGAGATGCCTGGTGAGGAGGGATACCCTGCTTATCTCGCGTCCCGACTGGCAGAGTTCTACGAGCGGGCAGGACGACTGGATGTTCAAGGGTCTCCGAAAAGAATTGGCTCGATCTCGGTCATAGGAGCGGTCTCACCGCCCGGTGCGGACTTCAGCGAGCCAGTCACCCAGAACACATTACGAATCGTCAAAGTCTTTTGGGCGCTTGACAAGGACCTTGCGAGTAGAAGGCATTTTCCAGCGATTAACTGGTTGACAAGCTACTCGTTATACTTGGATAATCTTGACGAGTGGTACGGCAGGATAGGAAAGGACTGGGTCGAGCTCCGAAAGGAAGGGATGTATCTCTTACAAAGGGATGAAGAGCTGAGGGAGATCGTTATGCTGGTAGGTCCCGACGCACTTTCGGAAGGTCAAAGGGTCATCTTGGAAGCGGCGAAAATGATCAAGGAGGACTTTCTGATTCAATATGCATACCATCCGGTCGATAGTTACTGTGCTCCGGAGAAAGCATATCAGATGATCAAGATGATCATTAAATTCTACAAGCGGATGCAGAAGTCGGTGGACGAGAACATTCCGCTTCAAAAGGTCCTCGATCTGCCTGTTAAGACGGAGATTTCGAGAATGAGGCTCCAACCGTCTGAGAAATTCCAGCTGTACGCGACGGAGCTTTCCGCTAGAATAGATCACGAGTTTGACAATCTAGTCTTGATAGTGAGAAGGTAAGGTCAGAATGGCGCTTGCTGGACTAGAATATAGGACGATCCGGGAAATTTCTGGGCCACTATTGATAGTAGAATCGGTGAGAGGGGTCGGCTACGGAGAACTCGCGCGCATCAAAACTCCCACTGGGGAAGAGAGGAGAGGCCAGGTACTGGAAGTAGGAGAAGGCATGGCCATTGTTCAAGTCTTTGAAGGAACCTCTGGACTCGACGTTTCGAAGACAACCGTCAGTTTCACTGGTGAAACGGTCAAGCTGCCCGTGTCATCGGACATGTTGGGAAGAATCTTCGACGGGAGCGGTCGACCCATCGACGGGGGACCACGGATTATTCCTGAGGATTATCTGGACGTTCACGGTTCGCCGATCAACCCGTTCGCTAGGGAATACCCACGCGAGTTCATCCAGACTGGAGTCTCTGCCATTGATGGCATGAATACTCTTGTTAGGGGGCAGAAACTGCCGCTCTTCTCGGGCGCTGGGCTGCCGCATAATATGATCGCGGCGCAGATCGCCCGTCAGGCTCGGGTCAAGGGAACCGAGGAATCCTTCACCACTGTCTTTGCTGCTATGGGGATTACTGCTGATGAGGCTCGCTTCTTCCGGGAGGACTTTGAGAAGCAGGGAGCTTTCGATCATGTGACGATGTTCGTCAATCTTGCCGACGATCCTGCGATCGAGCGCATCTTGACTCCGCGGCTTGCGTTGACTACTGCTGAATATTTTGCGGTGAGACTTGGTATGCATGTACTTGTCATATTGACTGATATGACAAATTATGCTGAGGCTTTGAGGGAGATAGCGGCGGCCCGGGAAGAGGTTCCTGGTCGGAGAGGGTATCCTGGATACATGTACACGGATCTGGCCTCGATATACGAACGAGCGGGTCGACTTCACGGATCCAAAGGCACGATCACACAGATGCCCATACTGACAATGCCACATGATGACATGACGCATCCGA
>VBBA01000161.1 GCA_005888675.1 Candidatus Bathyarchaeota archaeon
AAGAGACGGACTAAAAATAATTCGGTCGCCGATTCACCCGCGGCAAAATAGAAAATTTACCAATAGCCGCGACCAATGTGGAAGGTCTTTTCACTAGTCATTACCGAGTCGTAGATTGCCTTGGAGCAGATAGGTAGAAACAATTCACCAAAATCGTATCTCATCACCCCGTGTACGTCTTCAAACGAGACTCTTCTTCCCATTAGCCTAAATCCAAGACGGTAATACATTCCTCCACGTGGATACTTTCGTACATTAGCATTGAGACAGGCGATGTCACATCTCCGTACTCTCAAAATGCTCAATCCGCTGCTAACGAGGAGCGTTCCGATTCCCCTGTGCCGTGCTGAGCCGGTAACACATGTTCCCCCTACTCCGCCAAGGAGCACCTTCTTACCTAGGAAGTATACCTGTCTTGAAAATAGTTCAGCTTGACCAACAATCAGATCGCTTTCGTAAGCGAGAACTCGTCCAAAACTTTTTGCAAAGAAACACTCTCTGGTCTCCTTGCGAGTCACCCGTCTGAAGCACTCGGCCTGCAACTTATTTATCGCATGTTTCTGAGCAGGCGACAATCTTTCGGTACTAACGAAAACGTGTTTAACGGTCATCGTGAGACCCAATTCTTTCTTCTAGGCGTTAGCTCATTCGCCCATCAACTGAACTAGCACAGTCCGATCTCTAGGCCTGACGTCTAGCTCGACAAAGACTATCTGCTGCCACGTCCCGAGCATCAAATGCCGCTTCTCGAAAGGAACAAACAGGTCAGGCCCTATCATGGACGCTCTAACATGTGAATGTCCGTTCCCATCATGCCAATGTTTCTCATGCTCGTAAGGAATCTCCCTCGGGATCAATCGGTCCAACAAGGCCGGAAAATCCGTCAATAAACCGGGCTCATACTCGATCGTAGTCAAGGCACCGGTCGATCCTGGGACGAAGAGGAATGCCACCCCATCACTCAAGTTGCCTCTCTCTAGTATTGCTTGGACTTTACTCGTAATATCCACGATCTCACCCTCCCGATGAGTGTGGAGACTTACCGACTTTGATTCGACGACCATGAACAGACGTCTCATAGAGGCAAGAAATTAAGAGTGAAGGTTCAACCCATCCTTTCAGATAGGAGGTTCGCTCGAGATTGTCCCGTTCCTCAAAGGAACTGTATGTGAAGAAGATCAAGAACGGCACGGTCATCGACCATATCTCAGCCGGTCATGCCTTGGACGTGCTGAAAATTCTCGGGATCGACGGACGAGAGGGCCACACAGTCAGCGTTGCAATGAACGTCCTATCCGAAAAACAGTCCAAGAAAGACATTGTCAAAGTCGAGAGCAGGGAATTGGCGCCGGGAGAGGTAGACAAAATCGCGTTGATTGCCCCCGGTGCAACCATCAACATCATTCGGGACTACGAGGTAGCCGAGAAGACTAGGGTCAAATTGCCCGACGTGATCAAAGGAATCATCCGCTGCGCAAATCCATCATGTGTATCGAATGCGGGAGAACCTGTCGAGCCGCGATTCACGGTCGAAAGAACGGATCCACTAAAGATGAGATGTTATTATTGTGCGAGAATAATGGAGAAGCAAGATGTCCTCAAACAATTCTATGCTTAGTCTAGAACGAAAAGGCAGCAGTAGTGACCGGCAGAAAATGGTTGAAGAGCTCAAATCGCTTTACAACGAACGTCGAGGAGACATTCGTCAGCGGCTGGAAGAATTCAGGCATGTCTTAGACCGTGATGAAATCGAGGTTTTTGCAGAACTCTCGTTCTGCATCTTGACGCCTCAATCAGCGGCCCGAACTTGCTGGAACGCGGTTCTCAAACTCCAAGAAAAACATCTCCTTGCCAAAGGAAACCCAATCGAGATAGGAGAATATCTTCATGAGGTCAGATTCTACGAGAACAAGGCCAAATACATCGTCCAGGCCCGAAACCAATTCACAAAGGAGAGCCTCCACTTGAAGGAGCATATCAGATCATTCTACAATCCGTTCGAACTAAGAGAATGGTTCGTCGAGAACGTGAAAGGCCTTGGCTACAAGGAAGCAAGCCACTTTCTCCGGAACATCGGACACGGCGAGGAATTTGCGATACTTGATAGACACATCCTCCGAAACATCAAAAAACTCGGGATTGTAGAAGAGATACCCGCGTCTCTTACCAAGAAGAAATACCTTGATATCGAAGAGAGGTTGAGACACTTCTCTAAAGAGATAGATATCCCCATGGCCGATCTGGATCTTCTGTTCTGGTCAAAAGAAACCGGCTGGATATTCAAGTAAAACAGAGTACAGGTGTAGAGCTCTGGGAAAGATCGGCATAATGGCCGACAAGGAAACAGCAACATACTTCAGACTAGGCGGAATAGAAAACAGCTGGATAGTCAGCTCCGCCGACGAGGCCGTCAAGACTTTTGAAGACATCAAGAACAAGCACACTGTATCACTGGTGATAGTTACGGATCCGGTTTTCGACTGGATCAAAGACCACATGGGAAAAGGCAAGAAAGAGATCGAGCTTCCATTGGTTGTTTCCGTCCCGACAAGGAAAGGAGGCGGGGGACGCCCACAAGTTGATCTTCTCGCCGATCTGATCAAAAGAACGGTTGGCGTAGAAATAAGGGTCCAATAGGACCATACCGGGAAGGTACGAGCGGTCTAAATAACCGGCGTTCATCCACCTCTATCAAAAGGGGGCATGGTTCAATGTCCATGCGAGCCCTCGTTGTAGAATCCAAGATCCCAACTGTCCCTTCAAGGGCCGAAGAATGCCGCAGCATGGCGGAAAACATAGGGTACCAAGTGATCGATACCATTGTCCAAAAACGGAAGAGTATCCATCATTCCTACATTCTCGGCCCCGGAAAATTGGAAGACGTCAAACAGATAGTCAAAGAGAAGAATATCGAGTCCGTAATTTTCGCCAACACTCTCTCCGGAGCTAGAATCTTCGAGGTCACGAGGTTCTTGGGTGGAACCGATATCAAGGTGATTGATCGCAACCTCCTGATCCTTGAAGTCTTCGAGAAAAGGGCCATGACGAAGGAAGCGAAGCTGCAGATACGTCTCGCAAAGATGCGATACACGTTTTCCTGGGGAAAGGAGTTCCTACGGATGAAAGGGTTCACAGGTGAACAAGTCGGCTGGTCAGGTCCCGGACAGTATCCGTATCACGAATACGAACGCGAAGCTCGAAAGCGGATCTCTCGCCTAGAACAAGAACTGAAAGATCTCTACGCCAAGAAACAAACACTTCGCGAGCATCGAAGAGAACGTGGATTCCCAATAGTCGCATTAGCTGGGTACACGCAGAGCGGTAAAACCACATTCTTCAACAGGCTCGTATCCGAAACCAAAGACACTGGGCTCGGCCCCTTCACGACCCTCTCAACATTCGCAAGAAAGGTACAGTATGATGGTGGAAAGACGGGTCCGTTCGACTTCATCCTTGTTGACAGCATAGGATTCATCGAGGACATGCACCCAGTAATCATGAAAGCATTCAACACTACATTGGGTGAAATTACCAACTCAGACCTCATCCTCCTCTTCGTCGACATCTCGGAGGACCTTGAAACGATATTCCGGAAACTAACCGCATCATATCAGACACTACGAAAGATTGCCGCGGACACCCCGGTGATCATTTGCGCGAATAAAATAGACCTGACAAATCCTATCCAATTGGATGAGGCGAGAAAACTTGTCGGACGGGTCTTCGGCGGGACCCCTATCGTGGACGCGAGCGCACTGAAGGGAGAGAATGTCGACCAGGTTGTAGGCCTCGCCTTCCAGCACCTGAACGGCGGAACTGTTCCCAAAGTTGCTCCTCTAGAGCTAACAGACAATTCATAGTAGACTGCATAGAAACCCTAAATTCTCAGTTGAGTTAATCTAGAGTCGCAGAGTAAAGATGGAGCTTAGGAAGCTACAACGTACACCTGACGGCACCTACCTGGTAACCATACCCAAAGCCTGGGCAAAAAGGGCAGGATTGGGAGCGGGGTCTGTAATCTCATACGAAGAGAGACAGGACGGGCGACTATTATTGTCGCCAAAGATCGACGAGGAGAGGCAACCATTGGAGACAATGATCGAGGCATCCCCCCTAGTCAGACGAGAAATAATCGAGCGCTACCTCTTGGGTTACGACATTATCCGCATACAAGCGAAGGACACGATAACACCGGAGTTACGTGACGAGGCTAGGCGAACGACAAAGAGACTCGTCGGGCTCGAAGTGCTAGAAGAGGACTCGAGGAGAATGGTCATCCAATGCTTAATTGAACCGTCGCTACTAATACCCGAGAAGATTCTACGCAGGCTCGAAATGCTCTCGATGCCCATGCAACTAGATGCCACAAGAGCATTTGTAGACAGCGACCTAGAGCTTGCGAAGAATGTTACGGAAAGAGACGAAGAAGTCGACAGATGGTACTTCCTGATGGTTAGACTGGTCAGAGCGGCCATCTCAGACACCTATCTACTCGAAAAGATCAAAGTAACGTCGGTTGACTGCTTAGACTATCGGCTACTCGCTAGCTATATCGAAACCTTCGCAGACTACTCCGTAACTGTTGCACGAAATGTTCAGAAAGAGACTCTGATCCCGAAGGGACACCAGATTCTCTTGGAGAGGGCTGGCGCATTGATCAATATGATGTACCGTGATGCAGTAGGTGCCGTCCTTTCTAGGGATATGAAGCTGGTATCTTCGACTACAAAGAGGTTCGAGGAGTCAAAAAAGCTCCTCTCACAGGCGGAGTCGACAATAACCAAAGCCCCCAGACCACTGGTCAATCACCTCGTTGCCGTCCTAATTGCCATGAACAGGATGAGTGAAATCTCGGTCGACATATCCGACCTGACTCTGACAAGATAGGGACCACCTACGGAGATCGGTACCGGGCAAGGAACGGCATAAATTCCCATAGCATCCAACGCTAGGGAAGCCTACTAGTGGCCCTTCGAGGGGCTGAGGCGTCTCCCTGACATGTCGGACCAAATGAAAAGGGCAGTTACCACCATACTGGAAGCCGGATTCCAGGTCGAAATCGATGCCTTTAGGCTCC
>VBBA01000162.1 GCA_005888675.1 Candidatus Bathyarchaeota archaeon
GTCGCAATGGAGCCAAGGCCGATCTCGATCAATCGTGACCTGGTCGTCAAGGCCGCAGAACAACTAGAGATGATTGTCGCGCCTCCATCACATGTAGACCCAGGTCTCGAACACAAGAGAAGTTTCGCGGAGGAAATCGATTCCCAGCTTGACGTGGTCTCCGACCCGACCGGGAAACTCGGGACAACCGGAGCCTTCGATGATTTCCTACGTTACTTCCGCAACCGTTTCGAGAAGATGAGCGGTCTACTGAAGCAAAGAATGGACACACGAAACTCTGGCACAATA
The DNA here is from genome assembly GCA_005888675.1 of Candidatus Bathyarchaeota archaeon. Lineage (GTDB taxonomy): Archaea > Thermoproteota > Bathyarchaeia > 40CM-2-53-6 > 40CM-2-53-6 > BA-13. The sequence continues at coordinate 289 of VBBA01000162.1, forward strand.
GCCGACGCGTTATCCGCATCGGCCAATTCTAAGACCCGATTTGTTTGCATGATAATGGACAAGCGGGAAAAACCTGGAAAAATATTCTTGACAGTAGACGACACAGGAGACGAAGCTACGGTCCTGGTAACCGAACAGAACCAGACGGTCTATCAAACTGCCAGACGCCTTCTCCGTGATCAGGTCTTATTCATAGAAGCCAAGAAAACCAACAGTCAACTACTCATTGGCGAAAACATACTTCTCCCAGAAATTCCGGAGAGGAGACCGGCCCGCTCGAAGGAAGAGGTCTATGCGGTTCTCATATCGGACATTCACATTGGAAGCAAGCAGTTCCTCAAAGAGCCCTTCGATAGAGTACTAGGCTGGTTGAAAGGGGAACTGGGAACTCCTGAACAAAGGGAGATTGCAGGGCGAGTGAAGTATGTCATGATAGGCGGAGATCTTGTTGATGGCATTGGCGTTTATCCAAGACAGGAAATGGACCTACTGATTCCAAACATTCACCAGCAATATTCCGAATCGGCCAAGTATATCGGCCAGATCCCTGAGCATATGAGTGTCGTTATGATCCCTGGAAATCATGATGCTGTCCGCCAGGCGTTACCCCAACCCATGATTCCACGTGAATATGCCGGTCCAGTCTACGATTCCAGACACATAGTCTCACTCGGAGATCCCTCGGAAGTTCGTCTCCACGGCGTCCACTTCCTACTCTACCATGGTACTAGCTTAATGGATCTTGTCAGCTCGGTTCCGGGACTCGATTATCAAAACCCGGTCTCAGCCATGGAATATCAGTTGCGAGCTCGCCACCTTGCCCCAGAATATGGTAAACTCACTCCCATAGGCCCAGAGCAGGAGGACTATCTCGTCATAGACAGAGTGCCCGACGTCTTCACCTCTGGACACATTCATGTTTCAGGCTCCGGATTGCACCGGGGTACGACAATCATCAACAGTGGCGCCTGGCAGGGACAAACCGAATATCAGAAACGGATGGGCGTCGAGCCCAAACCTGGCATTCTTCCCGTTGTGAACTTGAAAACTCTCGACGTTCGTATGATGAACTTCATCTCGCCTCAATCCTAAGAGTTCTCGCATCACTCTAAAGTAGCTAGGGCCACGTCAGCCGAGGCAAACCAAGCAGAGGACATGATGGGCCTGAATACAGTTAGAGTAGCGGTTGACATCGGCGGCACTTTCACCGATCTGGTGAGCATTGACAACCGCGGCAGCATAACTAATGTCAAAGTGTTGACGACCCCTGATGAACCGTCAAGAGGGGTCTTGGATGTAATCGAACGATTTCTGCGGACCAGTCACTCGAATGCTGAGGATATTCGATTGGTCATTCATGCGACGACTCTCGCCTCGAACGCTCTACTGACCGATAAAATCCCAAAAGTTGCCCTCGTCACAACCAAGGGATTTCGCGACGTTCTAGAGATAGGACGACAGAATAGACCTGAACTCTACAATCTACAGGTCGAAAGGCCCCGCCCTTTAGTTCCTAGACACCTGAGGTTCGAGATCGATGAACGCGTCAGTTATGATGGCGCGATCCTCAAGCACATCGCCTCTGCTGATTCTCGTAAAATAGCGAAACGAGTCAGACGATCAGGTTCGCAGAGTGTCGCTGTATGTTTCCTACACTCATACGCCAACTCATCACATGAGAAGTCGTTCGGCAAGGTTCTCAGAAAGGAGTGCCCCAAGGCCTGGGTAACACTGTCCTCAGATCTACTCCCAGAGTTTCGTGAATACGAGCGCACAAGCACAACAGTAGTAAACGCTTGTCTGCAACCAATAATCTCCAACTATCTAGAGACACTTGCCACTGGCCTCAGAGCGAAGAGGATCCAGGCATCAATTTACATGATGCAATCAAACGGTGGCACGATCTCCTACAAACAGGCCATTGATCAACCGGCACGGGTGATTGAATCCGGACCAGTAGCAGGTGCAGTAGCAGCAAAATACTATGGACGTCTCACCAAGGCGAGAGAGATAATCTCGCTGGACGTCGGTGGGACAACCTCGAAAGCAGGTGTCTGGGTCGGAGACAGATTCGAGCTCACAACTGATTACGAGGTCGGGGGACGATTGCACGGAGTCCATCGTCTCGAAGGCTCTGGTTATCCGGTCCGTTTTCCTTTGGTGGATCTTGTAGAGGTGGGGACGGGCGGAGGAAGCATTGCGAAGGTTGACTCTGAAAGAATACTGCATGTTGGACCCGAAAGTGCGGGAGCGAGCCCTGGACCTGCATGTTACGGACTTGGCGGAGAGCAGCCTACGGTCACGGACGCGCATCTTATGCTTGGCCGACTAAATCCGGATTATCTCTTGGGTGGAGGACTGCGGATCCACCCACAGCTCGCAAGGAAGGCGATCGACCGGAAGATAGCCAGGCCACTAGGAATGGCTATCGAAGGATCCGCGCTTGCGATCTTGAGAATTGCAATCGACAATATATCTAGCGCTTTGAGGGCCGCGAGCGTAGAGAGAGGCAAGGACCCTCGTGGAATGCTTTTGGTTGCGTTCGGCGGTGCCGGTCCTATGCACGCGTGCGAAGTTGCACAGCAACTAGGAGTCCCGAGGATCCTGATTCCACGGAGCGCTGGGCTATTCTCAAGCCTCGGTCTTCTCCTGGCTGAGCCTATGAGAGACTACGTACAGACAATATTGGTAACGCTGGAAAGCGTCTCGGTCACTTCGCTTAACGAGTTGTTTGGTCGGTTGGAGGATGAAGGGGCGAAGTCTCTTGCTGAACAAGGCGTTTCTGGAAGAATGATCCATTTTGAGCGCTTCCTTGATCTGAGATACTCGGGACAGGGATACGAACTATCAATTCCAATTCCACGGAAGGCTCTCGATCGTCAACTGCTTTCTGGAACGGTGAAAGTGTTTCACAATGCCCACTTTTCACGCTACGGTCACTCCGACATTGAATCTCCGGTGGAGCTAGTGAACTTGAGGCTCAATTGTCGCGGCAAACAGGTTAATCCGACGTTTGAGCGTCTTGA
>VBBA01000163.1 GCA_005888675.1 Candidatus Bathyarchaeota archaeon
AAACAGCACACTGGTCGCGACCGAGAGGGCGATAGTGGCGATACTGGAGAACAATCAAAGGGAAGATGGAGCGGTCAACGTACCAAATGTACTCCAATCATACATGAACGGGCAGGAACAAATCCCAATCAAATAATCCTGTCTAGAAAACGATCTAATAGCAACCTATTGCCCCTTGCCTCCGACATAGGCTTGTCATTGAAGCGGCCAGTCCAAGTCAAGCCCGCTACCTCAATGCATAGTAAGAGCGCGGAGAAACTATAAGCCACGATCATTTCATAATAGATACGGGATCGGTGGAATTGCCACAAGATCGTCCCGTCTTGCTTTATGATAACGACTGCAGTATCTGCTCCCGCTTTGCCCATCTAGCTCAGAAGACGTCAAAGGGTTGGGTGAGACCGGTCGGTCATTTCACGACAGAGGGATCAAAGATAAAATCTGATTTCTTCCGGGCGGAAGACAGACCAGAGGAAATGTTCTGGATACTTGTCCATGAAGTAGGATACGGTGGAAGAAGTGGATTAATGCCATTGCTAAGAGAAGTTATCCGTGGCAGGCTGATCATGTCTTGACAGAAAACAACGGCGCCTCATGTCCACGCCCAAGGAATGCGGTGAGAAGAGTGTTAGGAGTTCTAAGGACCGGGAGAGTTGTAAAGAGACGTACAAGGACCAGCTAAGCTAGGACCGGGACTTTTTCCGGCACGCCAAGCCTCAGGCTCTTGTCCGCATCGTATCCCATCGTTCTCCCCCAAGCCTTGATGGCGTCCAGTATTTTTTGGGAGCCAAACCAGCAGAGCATCGTGAAGATTGATTTTAGAACCGGGTTCAGTTTCATCAATGTCGGCGGCATCGTGTGTAACTCCAGAACAGTATGTCTCCAACTCCTGTAGATCACCCAGAAACGCGCCTCATCCATCCCATCGTCAATGTTAAAGAAACCCTCCCGTTTCAGGACTCCCAACGGTACGAAGCTCAACGGTGTCACAGTGAAATGAGCCCTGTCACCTATCTCCTTCCGAAGCCCGCTTTCCATCCTGTCGATAAGTCGGACAGTCTCGATTGAGTCCTCTCTCTCCTCACCCGGCAATCCGACGATCAGAGTGTACGCCGGGAACCAGTAGTTCTCATTGAAGATCCTAGTCCCATTGTAGATAACCTCCTGCCACTCGTCAGGACTGTAAGGCTTCACTTTCAACGGCATGTACTTTCGAATAAGCTCACATGATCCCGTCTCAAGGCCTGACTGTATGCCGATATGGCGGCTGTCTCGAGCCCTCACCAATTTTGAGATGTCTGATACGAGCTGCGGATCGGCGGGAGCGGGCGCAACCGTCCCGTGTGTCGGGTTCGCATATGAGATGCCCGGAATGGACATGATTGTTCTGAAAAGCTCGACTACCGCGTCATGGTTCGGCATGAATCCCCTCTTGTCTTCTAGTTTGTAGAGGAAGATGTCCTCGCTATGGACCCAGACGTTCGGGTTTCCGACCTTAGTGTTGACCTTAACTTCTCTGACTATTTTCTCGTTTGGATAGTACTTTGCAACTCGAAGATTCGGCTCGCAGAACTGACAGTTCCGGCCGCAACCACGCATTACCTCAACTAATCCATGGACAGTCGGGTTTACAATGTCGGGAATATCTTCGATCCTCGGCCCCCTGAGAACATGGATGAACTCAGGGCTTCCATTGGATTCGATCTCACCATATATTTGGCTGATAACATGGTCGCACTCTCCAATGACGACATGATCGACTCCGAGCTGTTTCGACTCTTTCTCTCTTGCCTCCATCTGCCAAGCGCCAGAGCCTCCGATGACAACCTTCGCCTGTGGCGCGCGCTTGCGAGCAGCATTTACCCTCGCCGTTAGCTCCAGAAACTTCTTCTTCGAATAAGCAGTGAACTTTCCTCCGTCTGTAAACATCATACTTACGGGCCCAAGACCTAGTGGGTCCATGGTCGAGATTCCGATGATACTCGTATTCTCATCGATGAACTTGTCCACATGATCCGGATGTGCGACAACGATGTCTTGGGGTTGATGGTCCCCCAATAGAGATGCCTCCAGCTTTCTAAGACCGTAGGGTGCCGTTGTAGCGACTCCACCCTCATGCTTGACCGATGGAGAAAGAAGGTCGAAGACGAACCTTGGCACTTTCTCGGCTGGTGCACAGCTGAAGAATGGGAGTAAAGGAATACCCCAATATTCACTCATCTGAGTAGGGTCAGCTGTCAAGACGATTCTTGTCAAAGCCTAATTTCCATCTTTCTAGACGGCATTCGGGAAGGTCGCCCGATTGCCAGGTTCTAAGAAACACGTCCTTGCCCTACATTACCTATTTCAGTTTAGTGGCTCTTCTATTCAGAATAAGGTCATAACCGACCCGTACCATAGGATTGTTGCAAGTGAACGAGACCAGTCTTTTTCGACCCCTGTGGCAACGGAATGTTGAAATCCCATACCCAGACCTCCGTTTATCCATGTCCCAGTCATTATCCAACCTGAAACCAGGACAAGCAGCACCAAGCTTCTCTGCGTCTGATGCAAACGGAGAAACTGTCCGATTGGCTGATTATCGTGGTAAGAGAGTAGTCCTCTACTTCTATCCGAAAGACGATACTCCCGGATGCACAGTGGAATCATGTGGGTTAAGAGACAACTATGACAAGATCAGAGAGTTGGGAGCAGAAGTTCTGGGAGTTAGTGTAGATGATGTGACCTCGCATCGAAAGTTCACCGATAAGTTCAATCTACCCTTCCGACTTGTAGCCGATGTCGACAAGAAGATATCTAGGGCATATGGCGTATTGAACGAGGAACGGGGAATGGACCGGAGGGTTACTTTCCTAATTGATGGGCAGGGACGAATAGAGAGAATATTCGACCCAGTGAAAGCTGACCAGCACCCGGCAGAAGTAGTCGCCGCTCTTGCGAAACCGTGAACCGTCGAAGCGCTTTCCATTCTGAATACTCGCCTCTTAGGTAGCATTTCAATTGCCTTTGAGGGTGGGAATGCACGTCTCGATCGCAGGCACCATAGATCAAGCAGTCGACAGAGCCGTCGAATCACATTGTGACACCTTCCAGATCTTTACCCGCAACCCTCGCGGCTGGAGAGTAAGCAATCTAGAACCTGAGGAGACCGAGAGTTTCAAGTCAAAGTTGAGACAACACAAGATTGGACCGGTTGTCTCGCATATGCCCTATCTCCCGAATCTCTCAAGTCCGAAGGACGATTTTTACGAAAAATCTGTCGAGGCACTCGTGGGAGAGGTCGAGCGATGTACTCTGCTGAATATTGAGTATATTGTTGTCCATCTTGGAAGTCATCTCGGATTAGGACGAGAGGCCGGACTAAAGCGGCTTGTAGGAGCATTAAACATGGCGACGGTCAAAGTCAAAGGGGACCTGAAGATTCTCCTTGAAAATACAGCGGGCCAAGCAAATAGCATGGGCTCAAAGTTCGAAGAGTTGCGGGAGATAATTGACCGGTCTCGACACCCCAAACGACTCGGAGTCTGTCTAGATAGCTGCCATCTGTACGCCGCAGGTTATGACCTTCACACTTCAAAGAGCGTCAAAGCTACACTGGGACGATTCGAGGAGATTGTTGGTGGCGACGAGTTGAAGGTGGTCCATCTCAACGATTCGAAAAATGGCTTAGGTTCCGGACTGGACCGTCACGAACACATCGGAATGGGCTACATCGGCCAGGAAGGTTTCAAGGCCCTACTGCATCATCCAAGCATCAGGGAATTGCCCCTGATCCTAGAAACACCTATTGACGAGAGGCGTGACGATCAAGAGAATCTCCAGATGGTGCGCGAATTGGGGAAGTAGGACCAAAGCCGTGGTTCAAACCGTTGCCCCGAGCAGGACCGCAGGGAATGTTCATCGAATAATCTCCACTGCTGCCCTCGCAGTTAAGCGAGTACAAGCAGAGTCGACAACTCTCCAAGAGATAGGAGATTCAACAAACGGCGACCCATTCCGGGTCCTGATCGCCACAGTTCTTTCCCAGCGGACACGTGATCCAGTGACCGCTTTAGCTTCGGCACGTCTTTTCTCGCGTTATCGAGATGTGAAGAAGCTAGCTAGAGCAGATGCGAGAGTCGTCTCGCGTCTGATACGACCGGTGGGCTTCTACAAAACAAAGGCGAGACGAATCAAAGAGATCTCAAGGATTCTCCTTGAAAAGCATGGAGGAAGAGTCCCCGAGAAGATAGAAGAATTATTGGAACTTCCAGGCGTGGGGCGTAAAACTGCGAACTGCGTCCTCGTTTATGGGTTCGGTAGGCCTGCCATTCCCGTCGATACACACGTCCATAGAATATCCAACCGGCTAGGACTGGTTCATACAAAGACCCCAGAGGAAACTGAGACAGAACTTACGCGTATTACTGATCGCAGGGATTGGTTGGAATTAAACGAGGTATTCGTCAAGTTCGGCCAATCAATCTGTAGGCCCATCGGGCCCAAATGCTCAACGTGCATACTGAACAGTAATTGTGCGTTTTATCGAGAGAAGAAGGCCGCGGTTTAGAGGCTAGGATCGGTGCGAGTTTGCATCGATCGCCCCATCTCTTCGGGGTTCCTTCTCCTCAATGGTCGGGGATGACGTTCCATCGGACGCCAATCCTCACTCTTGACCCCCATTGCCCATTTGACGGATATTCTTTGGCTAAGCAACATCTCTCACTACCCATACCTAGTGCAGAGGGTATGGGATATTGACTGGGGACCCGTCCATCTGGTCAATAGAAGGATTCTACTAACTGTTCTCGCCAGGACCGGGTAATACGTGGCTTATCCGGTCGAAAAGCTCGTAAGCAGCCGGAACTGGTGAGGAGACCTCCTTAGTTCCAGTCGCATTCTCCGCCCAGACCCGCACTTCTAACGGGGTCAACTCAACTCTAACCTGTGACCTTC
>VBBA01000164.1 GCA_005888675.1 Candidatus Bathyarchaeota archaeon
TCTGTCTTCAGAATAGTGGCGTAGGTGGCGCTAATCTCGCGAAAATGGCCTTCGGCGTTTCTCAAGAGCTGCGCCTTCAATTCCTGGTAGTTGTTGTCGTTGGAGACCTCTGGTCTCTCTTGCTCTACCTTCCGCAGCCCAAACTCTAGGAGGTAGGCCATAGGATTGTCCGGGGCGGCCATGGGCTCTTTTTCAGGTGGCATCTAACAAGAAGAGAGTGATACCGGTCCCTGCCAAACAGAGTTCCAGGCCGTACTCTGGGACAGTTAGAGCCCAAGCCCGCTGATCTGTCGATATTCGACTGCCGGAATCTGGTAAAGCTTAAGAATTCCATTTTCGATTCACCTTCCAAGCAGAATTTCACAAGGAGTAGTGTTAGAAGAAATGGCACAAGCAGCTGGAGGAGTTCCGGTACTAATTCTCAAGGAAGGAACAAACCGGTCGACAGGCAAGGAAGCGCAGCGAAATAATATCACTGCTGCAAAAATTGTCGCCGAGACCGTTCGGTCGACTCTCGGTCCGCGCGGCATGGACAAGATGCTCGTCAGCACGATCGGCGATGTTACGATAACCAATGATGGAGCGACCATCATGAAGGAGCTGGATGTGCAGCATCCTGCGGCAAAGATGCTTGTCGAGGTTGCGAAGACCCAGGACAATGAGGTCGGCGACGGGACGACAACCGCGGTTCTGTTATCTGGAGAATTGCTGAGCGAGTCTGAGAAGCTTCTGGATCAGAACGTGCATCCAACTGTAATCGTTGACGGTTACAAGAAGGCGGCTGAGAAGGCAATCGAGATACTCGACAAGATCTCTATTCCCATTCAAGAGAAGGACGATGAAACGCTCCGCCAGATCGCAACAACAGCAATGTACAGCAAGGGAATCGCCGCTGCGAGAGATCTATTCGCAGACATAGCCGTCAAGGCCGTCAGACAAGTTGCTGAGAAGGGCGAGAGTGGACTGAAGGCGGACATTGATTTGATCAAGGTGCTCAAGAAAAACGGCAAAAGCCTCAGCGAAACAGAACTGGTCAGAGGCATAGTAGTGGACAAGGAGTTTGCACACGCCCAGATGCCGAAACGAGTCGAGAACGCCAAGATCGCTTTGGTAAATGCAAAACTGGAAATTGAAAAGACAGAGTTCGACGCCAAGATCAATATCAACAACCCAGACCAGATGCATCTATTCCTCGAAGAGGAGGAGAAGATGCTCAAGGAAATGGTCGAGGACGTCGCAAAGACCGGCGCGACCGTGCTATTCTCTGAGAAAGGTATTGACGATCTAGCACTACACTATCTTGCTAAGCGAGGAATCGCTGCCGTCAAGAACGTCAGTAGCGGCGACATCGAGAAACTCTCGAAAGCAACAGGCGGGAAAGTGGTTGCAAGCGTCAAGGACCTATCAACCGAATCACTCGGAGCTGCCAAGATTGTCGAGGAAGCGAAAATAGGCGATGACAAGCTCGTGTACGTTAGAGATGCCAAGAATCCAAAAGCGGTAACGATCGTCATACGAGGCGGCACCGAGCATGTCGTTGACGAAGCCGAGAGATCATTACACGATGCGCTATCGGTAGTGAGAAACGCCATGGAAGATGGCAAGATCGTCGCAGGGGGAGGCGCACCCGAGGCCGAGGTTGCCAAACGATTGAGAGAGTATGCCGTCAAAGTCGGGGGAAGGGAACAATTAGCGATTGAAGGCTTCGCAAACGCTCTTGAAGCTGTACCAACAACGCTTGCAGAGAATGCTGGGCTAGACCCAATCGATGTACTCGTCGAATTGCGATCGAAGCACGAACAGAGCGGCACCAATCCATGGTGGGGAATCGACGTCTATTCAGGCAAGGTGAAGGACATGCGAAAACTCAACGTGATCGAACCCCTCAGAGTCAAACAACAAGTGATCAAGTCAGCCTCTGAAGCAGCCGGCATGATACTAAGAATCGACGACGTCATCGCAGCCAAAGGAATGGACAAAGGCGGAATGGGCGGCGGCAAAGGCGGCATGCCACCAGGAATGGGTGGCATGGGCGGCGGCGACGAAGAGTTCTAGAAACCCTCGATCACTAGAACTCCCCAAGAAATTTTCTTTTTCTCTCTTCATTTTCTCCGAGAGCTAAGCTTCTCGTTCTAGGCTTTCAAGAGTCTATGACGGATTCCACTAAGGACGAATGGTGGGGTCCAAATGCTGAAGAGACGGAGGTATCTTGCTGAGGCGGCATATCGGAGTATCGCTTTTGTGCCGTGCACGTTGAGATAGCCGTTGACGAACTCGTCTGTAATCCGAGCCAATGTCTTATTGTATGAAAGCCAATAGTGACCAGAGAAGTAGAGGAACTCTGCAACGTCCCAAGCGGGATCGCCGCCGCGCTTAGCCTGCTCAAGGTCCAATAATGTTGATTCTCCTTTGCGGTCGACGATGAAATTGTCTGGTCTTGTGTCGCCGATAGAGAGATCCATGGAGTGTGTTACTGCCATGGTTTCGCCTATGCTGAATGTTGCAAGCTTCTCTCTATCGTCAAAGTCCGGAGCCTTCGCCACCTTCCTCATCAATCGTGAGAACTCGTCTCCGGGTACGTAGCTGAACAGTATGACTCGTGAACTGAAATCGACACCCACAACTCTGCGGACTCGGACTCCCTGATCGGAGAGTAATCGATTGACACCGAACTCGGCCTCCATTCTCTTTCGTCCGCTTATCGAGAAATTTACGCTGCCTATTCCATAGATGCTGAGTGTGAGCCATTTGAGGGACAGCCAGTTCGTGTATTGCTTCGCCACGAACTTTTCCGAATCTGCCTCTACTAGGAAGACGTCGTTGACAAGACTACCTATGCGTTGCACTGAGACTCGGCCGCCGGGGTGGGCTTCCCGGGCAAGTTTGATGATGGAGCGATAGGCTTCGGGCAATGATTTGATACTCTCTATGCGGTTCTGTTAACCTCTATTCCCGGGGTGTGGGACCAAGTGCCCTAAATGATTGTGTTTCCTAGCCTTTGACTTGACGGGAAGAGCCTGTTTTGGCTTTGACAGCACCGGTTCCAATTCTTCATCCACACAACAAGCGGAACCTTCTGTTCTGTATTGTCGGGATGTGGCTATTGTTCTCTATTGGGGCAGGTACTGTGTTGTCTATCGCGCCAAAGAACTTCCTTTCTGACGCAGTTCCGAGGCTTCCATTGTCATTGGAGTTGGGGATGGGTTTGATGCTATTCGTCGCTCCGTTGGCGGTATTGGTCGGGTTCATGTACATGTATTTCTTCGGTGGGATCCTCTCGACGAGGGCGATGAAGCTCTACTTGTTTGTCATGCGGGGTCGTCATGTTGTGACCCCTCGAAAATCAGAGTATGCGGACTTGTCGGTCAGGAAGGGGTTGCATTTGAAGCTGAGGCGACAGTTCGTCTATTTCTTCTTCATACTCTGCGTCGTCGTCTCATTCGCAACATACTTAGCGAAACGTAGAGCGTTACCACTAGTGGCAACGTTCACTCGGACATCCGATATTGCAACTATCATCAGCCAAGATTTTGTAACATTGACAATGGCTTCCTCATTGATGCTTCCGATTTTGACATTGGCTTTACCTTACTTTGGCGGGTTGAGGGTGAGGAGCATTGATACTGGAAAGTTCCATACTACGTTGATCGAGGGAGTCATCAGTGCCAGCGGTGGCTTCTCTTTGTTGTACACATTGCTGGAGAAACCAGCGTTCTACATCTGGGAGTTCTATGTTCTGCTATTGATGGGCGTCTGCTGGTGCTTCGCCTTGGGATGTAATCTTGCGGCTGAGCCTGCGAACCGGAGGATTGAGAGGACTATACTTGGATTGAATCCGAAGCCGGGGTCTAGATTGGTTTCTTCGAGGATTATGCTCGAAGATTTCGCCGGACACCTTATCGAAGTATGAACTCAACGGGATACTATTGAAACCAGCCTTTCATGTCTCAAGCCGACTGTTTCAACAGATTACTTCGTTCAAACCTCACGCTCACACCAAGGGGTATTGTCTAGAAGGCTTCGGGAGTTGAGGAGGCAGGCATCACTGTCAGGACGAGTGGTCGCCGAACCGCCCCAATGCCAGTCTTATGGATTCTGACCGACTAGGGACGGGATTTGCTTCCTGTAATAATTCGACTTCTTGCCTACTGCGCGCGTTGGAACGCCGATACCAGCTTCAAAGGTCGCCTCCCAAGGATTCTCTCCAATCCGTAATACTCCGAATGAGCTAATGCCACCGGGACATCTCTGGGAAATCCTTTAATATTTTCAGGGCTCATCCGTCGACTCTCTGCGAAATCGCTCATTTTGAGCCCTGATCAGCAATCGGAGCACGCTTTTTCTGGCCCCCGATGATCTCCTCGTAAATTTCCGCTATGTTTAAATGAATAAACCCGTTTCCGCAAAATGCTATTCTCACATTTTGAGCGATTAACTGCAGATCTCGCTCATTTTGAAGCGTAGTAGAAAGTGAAGTTGGAAAAAAGGGGGGGTAGATTGTGAAGTTTCAAGACGTGAAAGACTTTCCGAATACTTTCGTATCTACCAAAGGTATCTTCCTCATGTTCTCCCGAATCTCGAAACTGAGCACGAACCCTTTCACTCCACGACGCGGTTATCAAAAGTCGCAAAGCCCAATTCCGAACAGAATATTCTTCCCTCTCTGAGAGGGGAAATCGAAAGTGTTAATATGACATATGTCATAGCGCTGGCTCGATTAGAAAAATGAGTTACGCAAAACCAGAAACTCTTGTTGATACAAAGTGGGTTGAGCAACACCTCAACGATCCAAAAGTAAGGATTGTCGAGG
>VBBA01000134.1:0-5470 GCA_005888675.1 Candidatus Bathyarchaeota archaeon
TGACAGTATGGTCTGACCCACGGATTATGGAAACGCTGCTTGTTGCCCAGTCGGCCACGTATATGTTGTCGTTGGTTGGGTCGTATGCAATTCCGAGCAGGCCGCCATCAATTCCGACCGTGAAGTTGGCAACGATTTCGTTTGTCCGACCGTCGAGGGCTGTGATATAGGATGCGTAGCCTTTTGGACCTTGGTATAGAGGAGTATGGGTGATGTAGACTAGGTTGTCTATCGAGTCGTAAGCGAGTCCGAGGGGATGCTTGCCTTCGTTGAGGGTTGCGATGATTGTATTGGAAAGACTGTCGATTATGGAGACCGTGTTCGACTCTTCATTGGCCACGTAGATATCGTGATTGTCAGAGTTGTATAGGAGACTGAGCGAACCAGAGGGGACTGGTACTTGAGCGATGATCTCGTTCATGGGGTTCAGGACCGAGACGCTGCCGGACCACATGTTTAGCACGTAGAGGTTCTTGTTGTAATCATTGTAGGCGATAGCTTCGGGTCCTATGCCAGCATTGATGATCTGCTGGACCTTACCAGTGGTAGTGTTAACCGCAAGTAGGCTGCTGGATATACTGGCCTTGACTAGTGTAGCGGTGTATGAGCCTTGGTCGGCCACGTAGAGTAGATGATTGGCCGGATTGTACGCTACACCCATAGGAAAATCTTGAGACCCGAGAAAGAAGTTAGACTTGTTCGTGGCACCGTGTATTATCGAGACCGTGGCAGATCTTGCACAGGCTACGTACATGTTTCCATTCTGGGGATCATACGCGATCCCCGTAGGACCAAGTCCGACGGTTGCATTGGCCACGATCTTGTTAGTTGTACCGTTGATGATCGACGTATAGCCCTGGGACTGTGCTCCCGAAGCATAGTTTGCGGCATAGATATTGTGAGTTGATGCGTCATAGGCGAGGCCGAAGGGAGAGTATGGCCCGAGAGGCACAGTTCCAATGACCTTGTTTGTTACAGTGTTGAGGATGGAGACGATGCCTGGTCCGATCCGGCTGATGAGGTAGATACGTTGGTTAGAAGTATCGTAAAGGATATTCTGTGTTGGTAGCTGAGGAATCGCATTTCCTAATGGTGGCATCAGTGTTGAAAGTTTTGTGGGGGCAGGGTTCACGGTCACATTTGCTATGACGGCGTTGTTTGTTGCGTTGATCTCGAAGACGGTGCCGGCGTCCATGCAGTTGATGTAGAGGCGTTTATTGTCGGGGTCGAACGCTATTCCTGTTGGTCCTGCTGCAACCTTCAGGTTCGTGACTTGGTTAGTTGAAGGGTCGATCACTTGAACGATATTTTTGGAGTAGTTGGATACGTAGACATGATTGTTGGCGGGATCGTAGGCGACTCCCCATGAACCAGATTGCAATGTTATGTTTGCAATGACTGTGAGGGTGGTGTCCGAGATGACTGTAACGCCTGGTGCACTGGCGACGTACATGTTCTCTTTCAGAGGATCGTATGCTAGACCGCGCGGGTCGCTTACGTTTAGTTCGGTGATTATCCGGTTAGTGTTGCCGTCGATTACGGCAATTCTGCTCGGGCTGTTATGAGTGGCGAGTGAGGCTCCACTGGTGACATAGATATGATTGGTATGTGAGGCGTAGGCTACAGCGGTGGGATAGTATAGTTGATTGAAAGAGACTTGGTTGACTGGTGAGTAGTTGCCTGGGACTATCGTGTTGTTACGGAGGATCAAGGTCTCCTTCACAGGCGACATCAAGCTTGCAGGAGCGTCCGGCAGGGATGTTGTTGAGAGAGTGTCCCGGAGATTGGCTGTAGAGAAGGAGGGATTGCTAGCGGCGGGATATGTCGTTCCAAGGAACGTCAGGGCTAGGATGAGGAATGTGATTCTGCATGTTTTTGGCACGTGGGGATGATGTCGAAGGTTCAATTCGAATCTAAAATCTTACTCCGGACGGTAGCGGGACGGAAATATAATTGTTTCATAGGACCGTGGTAATATTTGTATACCTAGAGATATCCAACCTCAAAGTGTTAAGTAGATTGCCGGAATCATGCGTGCGGGTGAAAAATCTCTGAAAAGACATGTATTGCTGTGCGGCCTGCTACTTTGTACCCTGTCTTTGCTCGTCACGACACCGAATGCGCACGCGGACTCAACGCATCAGGTTGTGGGAAAGACGACACCCGCTAATGTCTTCGCTACGACTGATCATGGTTGTCTTGGACCGTTGCGGAGTCAGATTGCTCAAGGTCAGTTCAATGGCGTCGGTCCATTCGGGGAACACTTCAACGGAACCATTGACCCAGGTGCACACTATGGTACAGCAGGTGAAGGCAGCTTCTTGACGACAGTACTCGGGGTCAAAGACGTCACAAGCTTCTGTTCGTCAGTGGTCTAACGGGTCGGCCAACTCCCTCACTCCTTTTTTCTTCACGTTTCCTCGACGCTTGTCTTCTCCCTGTGATCGATAACCGAAACGCTTAACCCAGCAAGCACCTTACGGAGCGTTACTAGGACGTAGTGGTAATTCTTGAGAATAATAGCAACAGGACTCTCCCTCTTTCTACTCTTGATTGGAATGATCTTTGCGGTTCCATCAGCCGCCCATATGGTCATCGCCGCGAATACTGCAGACTTTACAATGTCGGCTCAACCAAACTCGCTCACTATTCCTCAAGGCTCCTCCGGAAGCTCGATCATCTTCCTCACTAGCGTTAACGGGTTTCAGGGTAACGTGAGTCTCACTCCGCCCGTATCATGCCTAGCAATCGGATGTCCCTCGTACACGATAAATCCAACGAGAGTCGAATTGGTCGCGAACGGAAGTGGCAAAGCCGTCTTCACCATCTACACCTATCCACAGACACCGCTCAACACTTACAATGTAGCGGTCTCCGGCACTAGTGGCAGTCTCTCCCACACTGCATCGGTTACATACACTGTCGTTGCACCTCAGGGTGGTCCCGACTATTCCATCTCAGCCAATCCCAACCGTCTCAATATTCCGGCAGGGACTACGGGCAAATCGACAATCACTCTTACGAGTCTCAACAGTTTCAGCGGGACTGTCAACCTTTACACGTCCCCGTCTCCTCTTTGTCCATCACCCCAATGCAGCACATGGTCCATCGATCCGACAAGTGTCAATCTCAGTCCTGATGGATCAGCCACGGCAACGCTCTCAATCTTCGGCGGGACCCAGGGAGGCTATGGAAATGTCACCGTTTATGGAAACAGCGGTAGCCTTTCACATTCAGTGATCGTGTCTTTCAAGATCACCCAGCCCCCAGACTTCACGATTACAATCAGCCCGTCCTCCCAAACAGTCAGAAAAGGCTCCATCACAACATTCTCAATAAACGTAACAGGAACAAACGGCTTCAACAATACTGTCGACCTATCCACGACCATCTCACCCGTCACACGTCATGGCCCTACAACCTCTCTACCCTCTACAGTCGGCCCCTACTCCACTTCAACCCTCACAGTTTCAACAATGCGCGGCACCCAACTGGGCACCTACACGATTACTGTGACAGCGACTAGTAGCTCACTGACGCACACTTTTACCGTAACCGTGACGGTTACCAGTTAGACGCCTCCTGCCTAGCCGACCTGTCACTCATCCATAGTTCGAACTGGATGTGGATGCGGTGCAATGGCTCTTGTCAAAGACCCCTCAACCCGCAACCGGCGAGAGGTGACGGGTAAAAACACTGAATCCAGTAAGACGGAAGGTGAAGCAGCGCAGTTTAGGCCGCCCAGTCTAGGAAACCCTACTACCCGCCCGATATTGCTCGAGAATAGTGACGCCTAAATTCGAGTCAGTTCTTAGATACTACTCTGTCAACAATTGTGTATCTCTTGGATGCTACGGCCGTCCCTTTAGATAATCTACCAATAGGTAGTTTTAAGTGCATAAAGATAGTTGTGCTGTTCGAAAAATATGTCTACTATAGGAAACATCTCAAACCGAACCAAATCACTGCTCTTGAAACGGTACGTTCAAGCTATCCTGATAGTAACGGTCATGACAATGGTTATCGTAGCGCCTTTCCTCCCGAGAGCCCTAGCACTCGCCGATGTAGGGAATGCGGGTGTCTTTGAGCTTGATGGAAACATCGTCAAGGATTCCTCAGGGACCTTTCCCACAGACTGGGGTGCGCTCTTCAACTCTACTGGTGGAAGGCTTGCCTTGCCGTCCGGTGGAGTAGACTCCGGGTGGACCAATGACGGACCTCACAGTTTGCGAGAGACTACTACGTTCACTACCGGGAGCAAAGACACACTCGATATTGCAAACAGTGGATGGCAATGCACTGGAACGAACAACCTTACACCCAAAGATGACATACTCCACGCCTACAGCTTCGCCATCAGACCTGCGACCGGTAATCGGGCGGGACACCTCTTGATCTACGGCGCGTTTGAACGCTTTGCTGTTCAACATCAGGCGCTACTACGTCCTTCACCGGTGCCCATACTATAGGGGATCTCCTTGTTGTGGGTGAGTTTTCCACGGGTGGAACTGTCACCACTCTCAGCGTGATCGAATGGACCGGCTCTGGCTCCTGCGTCACTCCTGCGGGTCCAAATCTCTGCCTCCTCACGACTCCAGGCAATGCCGACTGCTCGGTCGCTCTCGTCACAGACAATGTTTGTGCGAAAGTAAACACTGCCTCCATCACAACTCCCTGGGCCACCCAAGACAAGACTTCGACTGCAAATACACTGGCGACTGCAGAGTTCTTTGAAGTAGGGCTGGATATCACAAATCTGCTCCCGGGTTCTCAAGGTTGCTTTACCAAGTTCCTCTTCGACACGCGGACCTCTCCCTCTACTACTGCGACCCTCAAAGACTATGCTGAGGGCGGCCTTGTCACGTGCGGCTCATTGTCATGGACTAAGTTCGACAATAACAGCCACCTCTTGGGAGGAGCGACCTTCCAGGTCTGTGGGCCAGATGTCAACACCTGCATCACAGTGCTCGACAACAGCCCACCCGACGCCGACCCGGTTCTAGGCCAGTTCAAGCTCGCGAACCTAGGTCCCGGCACTTACTCGGTGACAGAGACAGTAGCTCCGCCAGGTTTCACTCCCGACCCTAACACAACGACGGCTACCATAACATCTAGTAATCCAGACGTGGTCATTCCAGAAGCTTTCGTAGACCCAAGGCCCGTTCTGAAGCTTACAGAGTTCGGCTACACTAACACGCCTTCCGGCACTCCCACTTCAGGCCCAGTCTCCGGGGTTACCGTGTACACTGTCAAGGTCAAGAATTTCGGCGGCGTAACCACAGACCTCAACGGCTCATTGACCGTAACGGTCGCAGGAGCTGGAAGCGGTACCTTCTCATGCGCTGGCAATAATATTGTCGACTGCGTACTGCCCGTAGTAACCGGCTCCCTCGCGCCACTCCAGGAAACAACGTTCACCCTGACCCTGACTTACAACAATCTAGCCGACCAAGCGGTTGTCACAGCAAGC
>VBBA01000134.1:5587-6476 GCA_005888675.1 Candidatus Bathyarchaeota archaeon
TTCCAGTTACATGATTGTCGACGATAACAACTTCGGCGTAAGATCTCTTTATGGGAAGATTAGTGCCTGAGAAGACGATGGAGCGATTCAGAACAATGGACGCTAAATCGTTAATCGTTGGAATCATAATCGGCTTAATAGTGGGAATACCGGCAGGTATCCTCCTAGAATAGGAGTACCTTATCGTATAGCTGCTGATTTCTAGAAAGGGAGAGAAACCCCGAAATCTTTTTCTCCTTGCAGGTTCGCGTGCTCGATATTGACAGGGCCAACTTGATTGTGTTTTGATTTGGCTTTTTCGAGAAATCTTGGCTTAAATCTTCGGGTTGGTTGTCACGAGTGCCACTGCGAACCCGTCCCAGCCCTTGCTGCCAACCATTTGAATAGCTGTTGCACTCAGCCGTGCGTCGGTGGCGAGTAGTTTGTTGAACTTGCGTATTCCTCGGATGTTAGGTTCATGGTTGGAGCGATCCGTCACTTTGCCTTCTTGCACGACGTTGTCCGCGATAATCAGCGTTCCCTGATGGGAGAGTTTGAGGCTCCATTTCAGGTACAAGGGATATCCTGGTTTGTCAGCGTCGATGAATATGAGGTCGAAAGGACCTGTTTTGTCTCTGACGAGTCGGGGGAGGGTTTCTTGGGCTTTTCCTAGTCGAAGTTCTACTTTCTTGGCTAGTCCGGCACGGGCAATATTTGTCTTGGCCACTTTTGCATGTTTTGGGTCTGCTTCCAGAGTTACTAGACGACCGCCTGGTGGTAGGGCTCGTGCTAGCCAGATTGTGCTGTAGCCCCCGAGTGTCCCAATTTCTAGGATCTTCCTTGCACGTTGTGCTCGTGCGAGAAGGTGCAATAGCTTGCCCTGGTTCGCAGTAACACTGATCGCAGGCAG
>VBBA01000447.1:0-644 GCA_005888675.1 Candidatus Bathyarchaeota archaeon
AGGTCGACCCCTAGTGACGGCACATATGGGTCACCGAGGAAAAACGTCAACACGAACACGGTCAGCCCGTACAGCACTCCGGTCAGAGTCAGCCCTCTGTTGGCCAAGAGTCGCCGGCCCTTAGTCTCCGGGAATGATAATTCCACGAGGATGAGTGGGATCGCGATACTGAAAGCCGCATGGAACACGGTAAGGTTGGTCAATGCGACCCAGTTGATCCCCGCCCAGTGACTGTAGAGCTGATTCCCGATGATCGGGGAATTCGGGTTGATCATCGTCTTGGCGGCGAAACCCTCCTCTCCTACGGCGTAGGCTCCTCCGAGGAGAAGGACAGCCCCCCACCGCTTTCTCCACCGGATTGCTGCCTCCCTGATCAATAATGCTCCGCCTCCATAGAGTCCCACATTGAAGACCAAGCCGAGTGGATTAGTGAAGGCCCCGAGGATCGGAGTGGAACCCGTCAGAAACTCTGCGAGGCAAGCTGCGATAATGACCAGAGAGACAATCGCGTACCATCGAACTTTGCCAGTCGCCAGACCTGACCTCGCTGCGCCCTGGCGATCCTGGGAGTCCGCCGACCCACTGTAATCTTTGCTCATTTGAGAGTAGTCACCACGGCCGGGCTCAGTTCAACTCGGTGAACG
>VBBA01000447.1:680-2564 GCA_005888675.1 Candidatus Bathyarchaeota archaeon
TTGAACTCAAGTTGATACGCCCAGGACCTCTTGAGACGGTTAGTTTCTGGGCTAATAGTGAGTGATTAATTCGCGTTACTTCAAGTAATCACTTGGATTAAGGGAGCGATTAGGAAGAAAGAGTGGGATTGATAGGGGGATTTGGTATTGTCTAATATCCGGCGCTTCGAGCCAACCAAGCTTCCCTCTCTATGGCGAGGAGCGCTTGAAAGAGAACTACGCAAGCTCAAGGCTAGAAGTGATGTAATCGCGGTAGGCGTCTGTGGATCCTGTGCCCAGGACGATATTTGGCCGGGATCGGATCTGGACATCGAAGTTGTTGTGAAGGGGGACAGGCCCAAGGAGATTTTCACCACTGAACAAGAAGTCAGTGTCGATTACGGGTATTTTGGAGAGAACCAGCTCAGCGAGATTCCCTATGATACGAGGCCGGTTCATGATCCTTCTGGGATTCTTACGAGAGAGCTTGAGTCTCGTGTTAGGGATGAGGTTGTTCGGAAAGCGCTCGATGCCATATTGGATCGAAGCCAGAAGGTCTTGGGCTGGGCCCAAACTGCGCTCGCCGAGGATCCTTACTCAGCCCTTGCATGGATTACTTCTGCTTCCCAATGGTTGGCTGAGATCTTCACTTTGTCGGCGGGTTTGAATTGGACCCATCGACGAGTAGTAAGCCGTCTAGAGAAAGCTACAACAAGACTGCATCGTGATGACATCCTCCAAGATTACGGTAAGTTGATGGGTTTTCCTCGGACTCTGGAGAGAGCGGGAGAATTGTTGTCGGACCTCCAGTTGGGATATCGAGAAATCTGGAGCTACTTCAAGGGGAAGAGTGGACCCGTCTATATGGTTCAGCAGCCTGACTCTGAGCTTTGGTTCAAGAATAGGATTGTCCCGCTCTATGAATATGACAGGCGAGACCTTGTCAACCTTGTCTATTCAGAATTCCGCTTCATTCTAGCCTTCATCTTCAATGTTGCTGGTTACGAGAGAACGCCGGACGTAGTCTTCAGGGACACTACGAGATTTGAGGGACCACCCGCGAAGTGGGCCGATCGATATAGGAAGATACTCCATTACTTTTCCGCTGATGAGGTTCCGGGACTGTTAGTCTTGGCTAAGGATCTCCTAGAAGAAGGGAAGGCCCTCGCTGTGGATGAACCATGGACTCAGAATCGATGACCAAGCTCTGGATGCATATGAACGGCTACAACACACCGCTGGCGGCTTCCAAGATCTGGATAGTTGCCCAGCATTGGTAGCGGTACGTCAGGATTAATCGTGCCTAGAGTCGACTTTCCAGTCTTCGACTCGGTTCTTCAGTAGTCATCAATCTCATCATACTCACAGCGGCGATGATGTAGACTATTTCGATGAATTTGACCGTGAACGGGACTGCGCTCAACGTCGTCAATGTCTGCTGCTTTACCCCGAACGGAGTCAATGGGGTAGCGAGCGCGACAAGGTAGAGTATGATGGAGCCGATGAAGCCCGCTACGCCGATCCCGATCATCGTCGGCTCCCTGTACACGAGCGTAACCCATGCCCAGACCAGCTCGAACGATCCTAGAACGAGGAAGAAAGCGGGGACAAGCCAGACAGCCTCGTCGCCGAACATACTCTTGGTCATGTCTGGAGTGGCGAAGCCGTACAGCCCAACCCCAAAATGGGCGAGTCCCGCCAGCGCAGCCGCCGTTGCGGCCGTCACCTTCCATTTTTTCAAAGGATCCTGCGACAATGAGATTCGCTAAAGAATGAAACCCACTGGATTTTGAGCTTTTGCCAACATTGCTACGGAATGGTCATCATGCTCAAGGATGACATTGTGAGGACTGTTAGCCGGAGAGAGTGTGTTTTGGATCTGTATCGCTGGAGCAGCCGCAGCAG
>VBBA01000135.1 GCA_005888675.1 Candidatus Bathyarchaeota archaeon
GCGTAATAGTCAAGAAGGCGCTGAAGCTAGGCCTCGCCATACTATGACTGATAATATTGCTCTCTGCAATTGGATACATTACTCTGAACCCTCAACATGTTTTCCAAGGAGTAATCCAATACGCCTTCTCGCCTGGCAGCACTGCCGCCGCCAGTCAAGCAGCCGGACTGGTCAGCATACTACCCTACGCATCGGCTGCCTTTCTCGCCGGGCTAGCTGTGGGCATCTGGAAAGGCTAGACCGACAAGTTTGAGCCCAGGCCTCATCGTAGGCCCACAACAAATCTCCCTAATACGTTAAGAGTCGATCAGGGAAATGGAAAAAGAGATCCTTGGAATTCATCACATTACGGCGATAGCGGGCGACCCTCAGAAAAACATCGACTTCTACAGCGGCATCCTCGGACTCCGAATGGTCAAACTCACAGTAAACTATGATGATCCAACAACGTACCATCTCTACTACGGCGACGAGATCGGTCATCCAGGAACGATAATCACATTCTTCCCTTGGCCAAATGCTCCAAAAGGACGCATTGGCACAGGCCAAGTAACAACCACCTCATTCTCCATCCCGAAAAGTTCACTCTCCTACTGGATGAACAGATTGAAATCCAATGGAATCGCGTTTGAAGGTCCGATCAGCCGTTTCGACGAGCAAGCCCTACAATTCTCCGACTACGACGGTTTACATCTAGAACTCGTAGCCCACGATTATACAGACAATCGCAAAGGATGGAAACATGGTCCTGTCCCGCTGGAACATGCGATCCGCGGATTCTATCATGTCACATTAACCGAGGAAGGATACCAACAAACCGCTTCTGTACTCACCCGACTAGGATTTCGACTGACAGCCGAGCATGACAATCAATATCGCTACGAGATCGGAGAAGTCGGCGGTCCTAGCAAGATTGTAGACGTACTCTGCCAACCAACAGCACCTCCCGGGCTCGTCAGTGTCGGCACGGTACATCACGTAGCCTGGCGAACTCCAACGGACGAGCAACAATTGTCATGGCGCAGCGAGATCGCAAAGATGGGGCTCAATGTGACCCCGGTGATAGACCGGAAATACTTCCATTCGATCTACTTCCGCGAGCCGGGAGGCGTACTGTTTGAGGTTGCAACGGACCCGCCCGGATTCACGATCGACCAACCCGCATCGGAGCTGGGAACGCGGCTAATGCTACCACCATGGCTGGAACCTGTGAGAAGTAGACTTGAACACGAGCTACCTAGAGTTAATAGACCAAAGCCTGTCCCTGCCTAGAGGAAGAGTAGAGTTCTAGGCATGGCGGGAGAAGAGGATCTTACATTTGAAGACGAACTGCGTCATCTGGACCGAGAGTCTAGCCACGTCACCGTAAGGCTCGCTCTTCGACGTTTCGGAAGGCCGATGACCCTGATCGAGGTCCACGGCGTCCCAAAGAACGATCCTTCTCTCGACAAGATGGCACATTTGATGAAACAAAACCTTGCCACGGGAGGAACAGTCAAGGATGGAGTCATTGAGTTACAGGGAGACTTCAGACAGCGACTAAAACCACTCTTGGTCAAACTCGGATTTACCGACGAGCGCATCGAGATACTCGACTAGCATACTCTGATCCGACACTAATCCTAACGCTTTTAGATGGAACAAGGAGGAAACAACCATTCAGGAACCTAAGAAGTTGGCCAAGAGTCGGACGATAAAAGAGTCGTTCCTCATACAAGCACCTCCGTCTAAAGTGTTCAATCATCTAACAAGCCCCGCCAAGCTGAAACGCTGGTTTCTAGAATCCGCCAAACTCTCTCCGCGCAAAGGCGGAAACTATCAATTCGTCTGGCAAGGCGGATACAATCACGTTGGCAAAGTCACTGATTATGCCAAGGACAGTAAACTCGGTCTTTCCTGGCCGGCGTTCTGGAAAGGCAAAGAAGTCGGAACAACCAAAGTAACATTCCGTCTGAAACCAAAAGAGAACGGCACACTACTCCAACTAACACATGCAGGCTACAAGCGTGCCGGCGACTCCTGGGTGGAACTATATGCTATGACATATTCAGGATGGGCCTACTACTGCATGAATCTAAAATCGGTCATCGAGACCGGAAAAGATCTTCGACGGCAAGACGATGTTTTCTAGACCCTAACCAATACTTCTGAGCCTTCAACCTTAACCTCATGCCTCGGCTCAGGCGACTCGGCCGGGGAACGAACGACAGTGCCAGTTCTCACGTCGAACTGCGACCCGTGCAACGGGCACTCTACCACATAACCTGCCAGTTTTCCTCTCGCGAGCGGCCCGCCGATATGCGTACAACGATTGTCGATCGAATAGTAATTGCCATTGACATTCGCGATAAGAATGTCTTTCCCTCCAACTGGGTAACTCTTCATCATCCCTGGTGGAATTTCAGACGTAGATGCAACCTTTATCCAACCGTCTGTCAACTCATTGCTCACTCGCTATTAGCTAGTTCTTCTCAGCTATTTCTAAAAACTTGCTCAAGTAATTATGTAGAAGCGCGCGGTAGTTGTCTTCAGTCAGATTCTCGTCAAGATTTCTAAGAAGATTCCGGAAATATTCAAACTGTCCGGACATTGTACGGGGCAGTTTGGCAAGGAACTCCTTGTTTGCCTTTGCCGCCTTGTTACCAGTGTCTGGGACCTTGTGCCGTTCCATCTGTGCGATTGCACGTGCATTGTGAATCATTATTCCAGCATTGATCCATCTATCTTTGCGGTCGTCCCCTGAACTGGAAGGCTCTTCCTTCACCCAGTCCTGAAGGAAACTGCTCATATCCTCGATCGGAAGTATCTTGCTCTGTCGAAGGACCTTGAAAGAAAGATCATCCGCATACAAGTCCTGAATATCATTCAGCATGTCATGCATTATCTTCTGCTGATAATCATACTTGGCAACATTCTTGCCGAAGCTGTTCACAGCCTCTTCAATCACTTGGCCATTGTGAGATAGATGTCTTGTTTTCATCCGGTAAACATGCGACATCTCATGGACCAATAGGCCTTCCAATAGTCCAGAGTCGACAGAACCGCCAGACACGACTATCCTGTACTTGTCGTTGCCGCGTGGCATTGTGTAGCCCATAAATGGTAGCTGGGGATCAACCATGACTTGGACAACATCACCAATATCATAACCTGCTTTCTTCATAATTTCCAATGCATTGTCCTTTGCGACCTTGACCTTCTTGGCCATCTCGTCGACCGCTGCCTGATTTCCACCGGTTTCTAGTTCACGAGTCTTGGTGACCATTTTCGATGCTCTCTATATTCCGAGCAGGTGATCTATCGAGTATATTCCGCTTCCCAAGATTGCGATAGCCAATGACCCTGCCATTAGGATCAAGTCGAACTCGTAACCTCCCTGCAATTTCTTGTGAAGCTTCGTCTTCGCAAACCAGGTCGTAGAGATCATCCAGAGGACGAAAAGTAATGCGATTATGGGAGTAAATATTCCGAGTATCAGTGCTAGTCCGCCGAAGAATTCCGCGACTCCCGCGAAGGCGGCCATCCAGACTGGCATGCCGGTGCTCTTCATGAAATCTGCTCCCATCTTCCTCTGCGAGCCCAGTTTGGGATAGCCATGAACAAGAAACAGGATGCCTACTGCTACTCGCAACAGCAGAGAAGCAAGGTTCACGTCCGAGCCAAAAAGTGTCTGAATCATTATAGACGCCCAACCTTGCTACGAAGATTCTCGTTTGATGATGTACTCATGACTCCACATTGCTATTCGGTCACGATTATAAAGCTGGTAGTCTCCCACTACCAAGTATCTACGGCAGAGTTTAGCTAGTAAGCTCCACGTAACCAAAAAGATAATCGTATGCTATCCCACAATCCTACGAGTCCCATAATTCTCGACCCTATGCGACCAGCGCGACCACATAGACGACTGCGGACTCCGATACCTCAGCAATCGCTCAGTCGTAAATGTCGGGTAGTCGTGAAGGGTTCTCGCTCGGCCCAGCGTCTCGAGGGAGCACTTTAATAAAATTAGGTTGGTCCAGGTTACCCGGAGGAGAATTCGCTCATTTTGAGCCCTGATCGCCAATCGGAGCTTACTATTTCTGGCCCCCGATGATGTCCTCGTAAATTTCCGCTATGTTTAAATGAATAAACCCATTTCCGCAAAATGCTTTTCTCGCATTTTGAGCGATTAACGGCAGATCTCGCCCATTTTGAGGCGCAGTAGAAAATAAAGTTGGAAAAAAGGGGGGGTAGATTGTAGAGTTTTAAGACGTGGAAGAGACTTTCCGAATACTTTCGGACCGACTACGTATCCTCTTCTGGCTCGATAACCCATCTCGAATCCTCCCGAGATCTCTAGAATTCTACGTATCAGTAAGCACTCTGCTTGGGCTCGAGTTTACCCGATGACGATCCCAAGGCGTTGGCGTATGACATAACCAATGATGTACAGAGAAAGGCTGGCAGCCAATATTAGACCCGCGATCTCGCCAAACTGTCTTTTGAACTCACGATTCGAGATCACCGTGTCGTAATACGTCATCATCGCAACCAGTATCCCCCCGATGATTAGAGACGTCCCTAGGGCTACGACCATGACACGAGTCAAGAAGTATGGTAGCGCTAGCAATACGGCTGTAAGCATGTAGGACACGCCCGTGTAGATTGCCGACCATTTGGCCGAGCCTTCGAAGCCTTGTTTGGCCTGAGCATAAGCCGCGGAAGCCATAGCGATCGACGCAGCCATGCCGGCGACGATTCCATTCACGCCTGCAATCTCGGTGAGATTGAATATTCCGAGTGAGGCGGCGTGGATTCCCGAGATCTCGACCACGGCATCGGCCAATCCGAGGACTATGAAGGACATATACTTGACGCGTCCTTCCTTAACTTCACCCATCAAATAATTCTCATGATGCTCTTCATCGTTAACCATAGCGTCGAACCGAGTTCGATCTTCAATCAAGATGCTGCCAGCCACCTGCTTGTAGCGAGAGATCACATCTTCCTCGTGCCTCTCCAAAAACTTCATCGTAAACGTCAAACCTAGAATGATCCTCAAGACCAGGACGAAGAAGAGACTGAGTCGGTTGGTGCTTACCCTTGTGTCCGGAGCATATTTTTTCCAAAACTCGTAATGGTCCCGCTCCTCTTGTGCCAACTCTTCCAAGGCTTTCTTGAAAGATGGGTTCCTCTCGCGGCGAGAGAGGGCCAAATACGTACTGTAGTCTGTATATTCGTCTCGCACGGACATTGCTGCAACCTTTGCTAAGTCAGGATCCACGGTCGCTAGCAACGTTTCGCGTCTCCCAGATGTGAAAGCCTGTCTCACTGCTATTTAGACTACGCCAATCACAACAAAGTCTTTCGGCCACGTCCTGCAGACAATGATCTGAGCTAAAGTTCCTCAGTCCTCTCCGGCACGCTTGTTTCCAATGGTTATGAAGATACTTGCTCCATACGTTGAAGTATCATTCCGCAACTTATCATCACTCGAAAGATACTCCTTCACTCTTCTCTCCTGTTGCCGTACAAAGCTCCGAACTCTTTCCGGACTCAAGCCACCAGCCAACAAATATCTACGCTCAGTCTTCTCGTTCTCCTTGAACATCTGCCACCCGAATTTGATCTCCTCTCTGACATCGCGGAGTCTTCTCCTAGGATCCGAATTAACCCAACTATCCGCCTGCACCTCCGCTCTTATCCCAAGAAGGCCCGCTTCCTGGAAGACGCCTGGGAGTTTCTCCCCAATCGCAAAATCCTTTCCTTCCAGGTTCTTTATTCCTGCTCTGTACGCTTTCTCTACCGCTAGTGCCAATTCAGTGAATTTCTGATCCTTGGGATCATGAAAGGTCCTCATTCCGCCCGGCTCCACCGCGGCTACTGAGCCTCCTGGTCGAGTAACACGGGTCATTTCCTTGACAGCAATTAATGGATTAGGGAGATGCATCAACAATGTCCTGCAACAAGTCAGATCGGCGTAGTCATTCTCTAGTGGAAGCTTGTTAACATCCCCGACCTTGAACACGATTCTTTTCGAGAGCCCTGCCTTTTTCGTTTCAACTTCGGCCGCCTTTATCGAAGCAGCCCTAGAGTCAACCCCGATCACTCGGCATTTTCCAGGGTTCAGTCGTGCTAAGTACCTTGTGAAATCGCCTGTTCCGCATCCGACGTCGACAATGATCATTCCGGGTCGCAGTCCTAGAAAGCGAGTATAGAGTTGCCCGACCCAGGGCTTGCCCTCTAGATACCTGCGCCACAGTTCTCTGCTCCGACGAAGATATCGAACTTTAAATGCTGCCTGAGAAATCGAAGTCTTCTTCCGAGATAATCTTTTTACCACGAAGGAAACCTACTTGTCGAGTAGATAAAACTAACTTATGCATAAGTGAAATACGATGATTCAAGTCACGGAGCGTGAGAAGGAGATTCTGAACCTCGTTCGCACCGGCACGAATTCACCGACCGAGCTTGCAGGAAAACTCCAGATCTCACAATCTGGCGCTAGCCAGGCCCTGCAGAAATTAGCCGATAAGGGAAAACTGGTGAGGAAGAAGCGCGGTAGAGAGGTCAATTATGAAATGATGGCAAAAGGACACGATTCTGACGACCTCTACTTTCTGTTTCAAGCCTACAACTCTCTTTCCCAAGTCTGGGCGTATCTAATGTCGAAGAAGCTTTCACGCGAGGAACTTGATCATGCTCGACAAGCTCGTGACACGCTGGAGAAGATTCTTGCAAAGAAGCAAAGATAATGATTGGAGAACTGA
>VBBA01000136.1:0-4687 GCA_005888675.1 Candidatus Bathyarchaeota archaeon
TTCTCCTCGATTTGTCAAAATCTCGCTCGTCGAGGCCACTCAGTCACCGTCATCACCCAGAGGTTACTCGGAACACCTGAGTACGAAGAGAACAGTTTCGTCAGAATCTTCAGAGTTGGTAAGCCAATCGATTTCCGCGGGACGCTACCGTCGGACCTATCGACAAATCTATCCTTTCTAATTCACGCCACAACTAAAGCAACGAGAATACTGTCAGAAGAGAAGTTTGACATAATACATTCGAACACATATGTCCCCGCCCTAATTGGACAAGTATGTTCTTCGTTGTTTCGAATACCACACATAATCACGGTCCACGACGTATACTTCAACGAAGAGCAGGGGCACTTTTGGGAATCGTGGTCAAAGCAGGTTCAGCTCGGACCAATGGGAGGCCGTGTGGGCCAGATCATGGAGCAGATTGTTATCAGACTCAAGCCAACTCTGTTTCATGCGGTAAGTCACTCTACCCGTTCTGACATCCTTCGGGCAGTTCGACCTAAAATCCCAGTGGCTGTAGTGCCGAATGCAATCAATCTGGAAGAATACCCATTGCCGGTGAACAAGAAGAGCAAATCCGCCCAAGCGATTTACATCGGACGCCTTGTTTTCTACAAGAACTTGGGGACGCTTTTGCAAGCATTCCGTGATGTAGCTGCCACGGTAAAGGATGCCCAACTTGTAATCGTTGGGGATGGTCCCCTCAGACGTTGGCTTGCGGAGGAGGTTGATCGCCTTGGGCTTGCTAATCGGGTACGACTTGCAGGAGTGTTGAAGCAATCTGACAAGTTGGAGTTGTTAAAAGACTCGGATTTTCTCGTCCAACCAAGTCTTGTCGAAGGGTTCGGCATGGTTATCTTGGAAGCGTTCGCAACTGGAAGACCGGTCTTGGTAAGTCGTATCCCAGCGCTTGAAGAGATAGTAAATGACGGAGTAGAAGGTTTCACATTTAGTCCGTTCGATGCCGATGAGTTAGCTCTCAAGATGTGCCTCTTATTCGAAAACGAAACTCTTCGCTCGGAGATGGGCCGGTTGGGACGAGACAAGGTAGAGAGATTCTACTCCTCGCCGCTGATAATTTCAAAGATAGAAGATCTCTATCGTGACGCGAACTTTGGCTCCAGAGTCGCGCGATAAACTCATTTGCGAGGAACTGGCGCGTCTCCCTCTTGAGACTAATTCACCTAGTGCGTTCGTTGGAGGGTGGTGGAAAGGAAGTTGCAGTGAAGTGCCTAATCGATGAAATTTCTAGGCTCAAGCCTGACTGGGAACAGATACCCGTAACTACATTTCCCGCCCCTGCGCATTTAGGATTCTACACATTCTCGCCGAATGTAATTAGGAAGATTCGTTCGTTCTCGGTACAAGCTACAAAGGAACACCCCTTGGTCTTTAATGCGCATGGTTACGGAGAGTTCCATGCGGACATTGTAGCTCTTTTCAGGCGAATCTATCCATTACAATTCAAATCGGTCTTGACAACGCATGGCATGGCTGGGTTTCAGAAGGCACTGGGTATCGCTTCAAAGCGATTTGGCGGCTTCTATAGTCCAACAGAGTCTATCAGGAGACTGTCACATCTATGGTACGATTACACTCTCGGGGCCTTCTCCGTACGTTCGTACGACTGTGTCATAGCCACTTCTGATGAGGAAAGCTTCCTGCTCTCCCGTCATCTTGGACTTGAAGAAAGCAAGTTGATCGTTCTTCCTCCGCCCGTGCCTCAAATTTTCTTCCAAGAGCATGCATTGGAGAACGACACAATCGAGATCAACGGGGAGCCTGTAATGTTATACGCAGGAAGAATTGACAAAGACAAGGGTCTTCGCCATCTTCTAGAAGTCCTCTCCCGTCTTAAGGGATCGTATCCACGAATCAAACTTGTACTCGTTGGTCCAGATTTCGGCTACAAGAAAACTCTTCTTCAGATGATATCCGAAACGCCCGAGATCCAACAATCAGTCATCTTGGTTAACCATGTTTCGAGGGAGGAGATGGTTACTTACTATCATACAGCGGATTGTCTTGTCTTGCCTTCACTTTCGGAGGGCTTCTCTTTGTCTGTTGCGGAGGCTTTTGCGTGCGGGCTACCTGTGATCTGCTCGGATGTCGGCGCGGCCCCGGAAATCATGGCAGAAAGCAAAGCGGGAATATTAGTTGCCCCTGGTGACGGAGAACAACTGCTCAGAGCATTAGATCTTGTATTGAGCGATTCTCATCTTAGAAAAGAGCTGGGCGCAAAAGGCAGAGTCTATGCAAAGGACAACTTGACCGCGGAATCGGTAGCCCAGCGTTATGTCAGATTATACGAGGGCCTCGTTAATCATAGGTGACCGGCATGAAAAATCAGCAACCCATTTCTAAGACCTTGGAAACCCTTCTTGCATTACTTGTCTTCGTGGTCGCAGCATTACCCCTGCTCTTGCTTCTCAAGTCTGCGATCAAGTTCGAACTTTATTGCTACACTGTGCTCTTATGTGCCGTATTGTTTTTGGGCTCAGAAGGATACCTTCCAAGATACAATCTCGCAATACGTTCTCACGCTTTGACACTTCTGATGATAGGCTTATCGGGACTTTGTGTCGGGTTCCAAATTTTTCCTTCCGTTCAACCGATGGTGTTGTTGTTCCTTGTCGTACCTGTAGTTTTTTTTGTCCCAGGTTGGCTTCTTATCAGAGGGCTATTCAAAACCACTGCCCCTTGGCTTGACCTATTAGTTCTATCCTTTGCGACTAGCTTCCCGCTTAACGCCTTAATCCTAGTCTTTTCCGCTTGGCTTCCTTCGTGGATTAAAGGGCTAGGAGTAGCACTGGTTTACTTTTCGATGGTTGTAGTTGGATCGTTGCTGGCAAGAAGATACCCTTTGGCACATCCCATCAAAGGCGAGTGGGGAGCCGCGTTGATGTTGGGAGCAAGCTTCGCGCTTCCGATCATCTCCATTGTCTTGCTGTACCCTTCCATGGCGCTCGTTCCTGGACTAGATATTGTTCGACATTTTTCATCTGCTTCCGTTCTATTGAACTCTCCGCAATATTACGACGCGATATATCCTCTATTTCACACGCCTGAAGCCATAGTAATCAGTCTCGCTCCTAGTGATTTCCAGTATTTCCAGTTTGTGGCCTCCTTCATGACAATTATTCTGCCAGTTGCTTTTTTTGTAATGGTCCGACGGCTCACTTCATCACAAAATGCTATCATGGCAACAGTCTTCTTTACTGTGGCTTCGGGGTTTGGATGGTTTAGTTTCTTATCCGCTTGGTTGGGTAACTCGTACTGGGACACACTCTACGGGAACGGGCCATGGATGTGGTTGTGGTTCCGGCCTTTCACTGTCGGCCTAACCCTGCTCTTTTCTCTGATTTTCCTGCTTCGTGCTAGAGATGTGCCATTCCGAGGAATTCTCGTCCTGCTGTGTTCATTCAGTTTAGCCCTCACACACTTTTCGGAATTCTTTGTGTGGGTTGCACTGCTGATCAGCTACTCTATCGTCGGAAGGTGTAGAGGGGATATCTTCGCCGGGATTGCCACAGTTGGTTCGACAGTTAGTGCTGGCCTAGCATACCTAATACTTGGCTTGGTGACTCGAATACAAGGTCCCTCTCTCTTTACAATCGGCGTCCTTGCAAGCGTGGCATTGGCCTCATCTCTGCTTACGAGAACAAATGGCATGCCTCATCAAATTTCTATGCGAGTTCTTCGTCTGGTTGGCCTTCTCATCCTAGTTGGGTATGTAGGATACCTAGTCGCGTGGATGCTCGATCCTAACCAGTTCAGTGTTTCTTATGTTGGAACAATCTACTCAGTGCCGAACCTGCTCTACCCAGTACTACTGGGACTTCCAGGAATTGTCGCCATCGCATCAGCGACTAGGGGCAATTTCAGAAAACAAGGAACGATGTTCTTCGTATTCATTGGAGCAATAGCTTATTCTAGTGGAAAGCTAGTCGGTTTCGTCAATCAGTATCTGTTTACTCAGTACATCGAGCGACGAGTTGTACCCTTGGTTTATGCAGCTTGTTCAGTGATTGCGGCAGATTTTTTGGATTTGGGGCGAATATCCAGAATCCTTCGAGTCGCGTTCATCTCTATGTTAGTTCTAACCTCCACTTTCTCCACCTTGCTGGCCATCGATGGTTGGAGCGTCAGACTCGGGACACAAAATACTACCCTCAACAACGAACAGATTCGAGTTGTAGGTGAACTAACGCAATTAGCCAGGGAAAACAGCGGTTCAGTCCTTCTAACATATGGAGACAAGTCACGAGGGCTTGGGGAATTTGCACCTTTTGCATGGAACATTGACAAATATAGAACCCCAATATGGTCGTCGAATTATCCCGAGCTTCCGACTACGGTCCTTAGTTCCTTGGGTGGAAAAGCTTACGTCCTATTGCAACGATCAGAGATGCCTAGAATCGCCCTGGAACACCCGGACAGCTTCGTCCTTTGGATAATAGCAAGATTGCGGCCACTCTATGAGACTGGAAATTTTGTCATTTTCGAGCTTCCGAGAATGACTCCGCCAGTCGCCGAGAGTGCATCTGTTTTGATGCTTTCCACAACTCAGCTAGACTTGGGAGACACGTATGCTCCTCTTTTGTTAAGCGACTACACCTACACCACGGCACTCCAGAAAGATGTTTCGAGTCTCGAAAGGGCCAGAACTATATTCGTCCCGAGTGAG
>VBBA01000136.1:4743-10446 GCA_005888675.1 Candidatus Bathyarchaeota archaeon
TATGCAGGTCTTGCAGACCGTATTTTCAATGGACCTAGGCTGTCAGTAGATCTTACTCAATCTCCAACAGATTTGAGCATCGAAGGCCGGAACGGTCTTATTGCTAGCCGGAACCTCAACTGGCTGGCTTCTTCAGGAGAATTTGCGATTGTAAATTCTGCGCAGCAACGTAACGCCCTGTTTCTTCAAGCCGGAAGTATTCCAGAGTGGACACCTAGTGTATACGGGTCAGGATCAATAGGTCCACCGCTTTTCTCTTTTAGTAACCAAGGACCATTTGTGGGAAATGCCTCTCTTGAGACCTTTGTTCCCCAAGGAACCGGTGCTTACTGGAAAGCCACGAGATCGTTCACAACTCCTCTCGACTTGAGAGACTATGATTTTCTCAGCTTCTATTGGAACGGTAGAGCTGATGGAAAATCATACGTAGTCGAACTCTTGGGTCAATCTGGTAAAATCTGGTACTCATTCCAGGACTCTTGGGAGGCTTGGCACAGAGTACTCTTACCCCTTAAGATACAAGACGGAAGTCATAGCGTAGGAGGAGTAAACATTCAAAAAGTCTCAACGCTCTCGGACCTTAACCCCATAGAGGCATTAACGATAGGAAACGAAGCATCCAATCCTAGCGCACACGGAGTTTTCCTCATTGATGGCATAAGTTTCGATTCAGCACCCGCAGTCGATGTTCGAATTCAAACAACACTGTCTTCATTCGATATATCTGATGGAAAGACGACGTACGTCGTCTCCGCTAATAATTCAACACTTGAAATGAGTGGCTTAAGAGTCAGCTCAGGAGAATCCTTAAGCAACTATTTTGGTAACATCTTGGCCAGGACCAATTATGATGCTGAGAACGGCTCTATCGTCCTCAATATCTCTTTGAGAATCCCTCCACCGGTCTATCCCTCCACTAATTCCAGCATAAGATTGAGATTAGATCCAATTTACTCGCAAACATCGAATGGGCTTTCGTTCCAGGGTGGTCAATTTTCATTTGACAAGCCGATTCCACTGCCTTCGTTGCAAGCTAGGAATAATTCCGCGGAGGTCTTGGCGTGGTATCAAGATGATATACCCTACGCACTGCACCTGAGCGAGCGCAATCTGAACATAGTGTACTTGAACGTCTATCCTCTCATCAGAGCGTTAGCCGACAAGAGTCTTTCTCAGACAGCTATCGAGGCAATTCATGCCTCTGCCTCTGAAATTAATCTCCCGGTTGACAGATGTCCTAAACGGTGTAGCACTTTTTTCTTCACTAACGTTGAGCGGCAATCTGAATATCTTCGCACATTCCGGAGTTCTTGAAAATGTCAAGAATGGAGTAATCTATTTGGATGGCCTCAAATTTGGGCCATTATCAGGGGACTTCTCTCTCCCGCTTTCTGACTTTGAGGGATCATCTATCACTGGACGCCTATCAGGGAGCTCCAGCTTGTATGCACACTTAGAGCTAGACAATGGAGCAATAGAAATCACCGGAAATGATTTGAAGCTCAATCTATCGCAACCTCCTCTAGTTATCACAAACAAGAGTCCGCACAATATTACAATCACGTTCCAAAGGGCAGACGTAGTAGCAAAAAATCTGAGACTGCAATTCCACGGTCTTGGCAGTTTCTCAGATTTTTACCCTTTGGGTAATTTAGCTCCCTACTTCCAGTCTATTGGTCAACTAACAGAATCCAATGGTCAAACTAGTTTCGTCGTGAAAATGGGTGGTGGGACGTACTTAGCAGCTTACAACTTCAACACTAGTAAGTTCTACGAGCCGCTTGACCAACTGCGAGTATGGAACGAAATGGGCAGTCTATTGCTCAACGCCCGGCTGTTTGTTCTCGTCTATCTCGTTTTATTGGCGGTACAGCTCTCGATTGGACTTTATAGGCGTAAACGGTTGCCTCGGTAGCTCAGCGGCAGAGCGACGGCTTTGTAACCCCTGCCATGATCAGACAGGGCTCAAGAGAGCCGTAGGTCGGGGGTTCAATCCCCCCCCGGGGCTCCAAAATTAATCAATAATTACTCGCTCTGTTCGAATCTCACCTCTCATGGGGTTGGTTTCTAGGAGTGGCATATTGAAATGGAAAAGCGAATGGGTTGATTATCAAAGTCGGCAATAAATACAGTGTGAGCACAAGAGGTACTAGTGAACCAACCAAAGCGAAGAAACCGAGAATCCCTCTGTGATATTCGCTCATAGAAACGAAAAGAAGCAATATGGAACTGATGAAAGCAATGGAACAACCAGATGCCTGAGAACAGACCCAAGATTGTGATGACTTTGAGGCTCCCCCACAGCTCTGACCATCTTAACCGCGGATCCCAAGCACGTGTTTCAAAGGCCAATCGTGACCTCCTCATATCCAATCTTTGGTTCCGAGAAACTAACGCTATCCGAAAAACCTCTAGGATCTCGTCTGAACCTGGGATTTGACCTTCCTGCCGAGCTTCTCCATCTCTTCCTTCCCAAGCTTCTTTCGATTCGGAAAAATGTCGCCCCCTGGACTTTCCTGAGAGAACCTTGGAATAATGTGGACGTGTACATGGAACACGTCCTGAGACGCTGCCTTGCCGTTGGACTGGCCGATGTTGATCCCATCCGCTCCCACCGCTTCTTTCACACCTTTCATGACCTTGGCAACAGTCGCGAACAGGAGGCCGACCTCCTCAGGCGGCATCTGGTCTAGCGTAGCATAATGTTTCTTGGAGACAACAAGCGTATGTCCCGGATTCAGAGGGTAAATGTCTAGGAAAGCAATCGAATGCTGATCCTCATAGACGATGTCCGCAGGCGCATGCCGTTCAATAATATTACAGAATATGCAATCCTCCGCACGGGTCATTTTCTAGCGACCTATTCGCGGACCCATTCTTCTTCAGAAAAGCCATCGAATTTGTTTGCGAGTCTTGCGAGATCGAATAGTAGGGTGGACAGTCTGTTGAGATACCTGATAATTTCGGGATTGACCTCTTCTGATCTGGATAATGCAACAACCGTTCTCTCAGCTCGTCTACACACCGCCCGGGCAACTTGCAACTGAGAACCAGCGATCCCCCCATTTGGGAGGATGAACCGGGTCAGCTTGGGAAGATTTGCAAACGTTGAATCTACAATCTTCTCGAGCCTGTCAACATGTTCCTTTCCAATTCGGGGGATCTTTGTCAATGTCTTGTCCGAAGCGAGGTCGCCGCCGAGGACGAATAGATCACTCTGCACCTTTCTAAGATTCTGATCTACAGCACCAGCATTGACTTTCAGGAATGCTCTCGCGGCACCGATCTGACTGTTCAACTCATCCACCGCCCCGTATGCTTCGACTCTCGCAGACTCTTTGCCAACCCTCTTGCCAGAGTAGAGGCTTGTCTCTCCCTTGTCCCCAGTTCTAGTGTACAATCTTACCTAGCTAAGCTCCTTTTCGGCTCATTGTAAACTGATCCAGC
The DNA here is from genome assembly GCA_005888675.1 of Candidatus Bathyarchaeota archaeon. GTDB lineage: Archaea > Thermoproteota > Bathyarchaeia > 40CM-2-53-6 > 40CM-2-53-6 > BA-13. Next base: position 8,191 of record VBBA01000136.1, read on the forward strand.
GGCAACTGTCGTTTGTAATGGTTTACAAGCTTACTGGAGACGATCCACGAACGCAGCGGAATGCTCAATCTTTGACCAACCTCCGACAACGAGGCTTCTAGGCTGCTCGAGACAATTGGTTGGCCGGACAATGCGCGACGAGCGAGTTCACGGAATCTCCAGACACCGAGAGGTACCCAGTCACGATCAACTTCCAAAAATGCTATCGCCCCGGCCTGTCGATGCTCACGTTCCAGGAATTCTAGTATTGGAAGTTTGACCGCATGATATGCGCCAGCGATGTTAGACGGATAGTCCCGCCTCCCAATGTGAAACTCGTGATCACTATAGACTTGTGGCGTGGATGCTGTGAGCCATCCCTCAAGTGCCTCGTACATCCAAGCGGTCGGCAGTAGAAGAACCTGTACATTATTCCCCAGGGCTTCGGCTCCATAGACTCTGAAATCTCCAAGCTGGGGAAAGTCTCGTACTCGGTCGAGTATAGACTTCCCAAGAATATCGTCGACTGCTGTGATACTCCATTCCGTCGGAACGAGTCTACGGTTCTTGAAAACTCCGAGTTGTCCGACAGAGAACACTCGTGTAATCTGTTGCTGTGACACTCCTCTCTCGTAGAGTGAGAAAATTCCCTCCTGCGTGCCGATGTCCCGGTCAGAAGTGACCTTCTCAACAGGACGTGGAACATGCGTATTTTCGGTAAGCATCATCTTCTCTATGGATCCCGATGGACCGTGCGGAGCACTCCGCGGAAGAATGTAGATTCTAGCCTGGGGTTTCTTGGTAAGATGAAGTTCTGTCTCCGTCGGTGTCCTGGCAAGCGCTAGCTCCTGGACCAAGGAGAGCGTACGATCAGGGTTCCTGGCATCCGCGACTTTGACCCGGGTTTTTCCTCTCACTAGGCTGAATCGGTATGTTACTAGATCGTCGATCGAGGTGTCGAGCCATCTTGACGGATCGTCCAGAATCGCCGCGTCGCCTATTCCATCGATGGAGGGTAGGATTGGCACAGGTGGCCCTGCACGAAGGAATGGATAGTCGGCACTTCCAAGGAAGACGCCAGGGGGAGACGGTCCGTTGAAGACCGTCTTGTTGACTGCTCTCTCGATCTCGACGAGACCTTTCGCCCGCTGGTAGACTGGGCATAAGCTTGGGTTCTGGATGCACACCAATCTGTTTCCATGGCAGACTTGGCAGCCAGCCTCTCGTCTCGATTCTCCACTCGGCGCTCGATAGAGCCTCGATTGCAATTTTTCCTACCATGCAAAGGAGTCAGGGTAAGGAAAAGCCTTTCAAGCTTCAACTCTCCCTAAACACAGGGAAACTTTCTAACCGGACGTGGGGATACCAACTATGATTCAGTTCCCGATGAATCCGCGAGAGTCGAGGACCACATGATCAAAGAAGCTGTGCTCTATCATCCATTGGAAGGAGGAAGAGTCAAGTGCACAGCCTGTGCCCGATACTGCAACATTCCCGAAGGTAAAGTCGGATTCTGCGGAGTACGCCAGAACATCGAGGGAAAACTCCAGCTCCTAGTCTACGGCAAGGTAATCACTGGGCAGATCGATCCTATCGAGAAGAAACCCGTTGTACATTATCATCCAGGCTCGAAAATATTCTCGATCGCAACAACCGGTTGCTCATGGGCGTGCGACTATTGCCAAAACGCCGAGATTAGTCAGAGACGGAAGGCTGAGGGTGTCGATGTCGAGCCTTCCGGGGTTGTAGAAATGGCCTTAACCCATAACTGTCAAGGACTTGCGTATACTTACAATCAACCAACCATCTTCATCGAATACGCTCGGGACGTTGGGGTCGAAGCACGGAAGGCGGGTTTGATGAATATCTTCGTCTCGAATGGGTATGATACGCCGGATGCGGTGGGTATGATGAACGATTTTCTGGATTGTATAACTGTAGATTTCAAGGGGAACGCGGAGACCGGGTTCCTGAGGAAGCATGTAATGGTCCCGGACGCGCAACCGATCTTTCAAACCCTCTTGGACATCAGGGATAAAACCAGGATTCATACAGAGATAACAGACCTCGTTATTCCTGAGATAGGAGATGACTTGGGCGAAGCTAGGAAGCTCTGTTCTTGGTTGTATGATAATTTGGGACCGGACGTTCCGATCCACTTCCTCCGATTTCACCCAGACTACAAGCTGTTGCATTTGCCTCAGACACCAGTTGCGACTTTAGAGGAGCATTGCAGGATTGCCAGGAGTGTTGGATTGCGATACGTCTACGTGGGGA
>VBBA01000137.1 GCA_005888675.1 Candidatus Bathyarchaeota archaeon
TAATGGACTTCGAGTTCTTCTTCGACCCAGACCAGCCCGACTGTCCATATCTGAAAGAAGTAGAAGATGACATCCTATCAATCGTGACGGAGAACATCAGAAAAACCGGAAAGGATAATGATCGAGTGAACATCTCCGTTGCCCATGCGTTGAGAGATGGGATAGTCAAGACGCCCTGGGCCGCGTATTTTATGGGGCTAGCCAAAAGATTCCTTCTTGCGCTCGGCATACCGTCCGAAAATCAGAGGTTCTTCGAAAAACTCCCCGACGAGAGAGCCCATTACTCAGCTCAAACTCTCGACCTTGAGGTCCGCCTTGACCGATGGGGTTGGGTAGAGGTCGCAGGGTTTGCGTATAGAACCGACTATGATCTGAAGAGCCACATGATAGCATCCGGCACCGACATGAGAGTCTTCAGACCGTACCAGAAACCGATCGAAAAGACTACTACAGTCGTCAAACCAAACTACCAACGATTGCGGGCAATCTTCGGAAACGAGGCAGGCCGAGTAGGAGGACTACTCGCCTCTGCTGATCCTAAGAAGATGGCCGACAGCCCTGGACCCGTAGAACTCGACGGATTCGTTGTCCCAAGAGATTGTTTCAACCTAAACCAGGTTACGGTGAAGGAGGCTGGAACTAAATTCCTTCCTCACGTTATCGAGCCTAGTTTCGGTGTCGAAAGACTCCTCTATGCAACATTAGAATACAGTCTGAAAATGAACGAAGACCGAATAATCCTCAGCATACCTCCAAAACTCGCGCCCGTACAAGCAGCCATCTTTCCATTGCTCGGAAAGGATGGTTTGCCAGAGAAAGCGATGCAGGTCTTCACTGATCTGTCGCGCGAAGGATTGAGGATCGAATATGACGAAGCGGGCTCAATAGGACGCCGATACGCGAGGGCAGACGAGGCAGGGATACCGATTGGGATAACGGTCGATTATGACACGTTGAACGACGGGACGGTCACCTTGAGGGATCGAGACACTTGGAAGCAATTGAGGCGGCCAACACCTGATTTGCCGGGAATTGTTAGGAAGATAGTCGAAAAAGGCTTTCAAAGCATAGAATCTGAACCTTAGGCCGCTGCTAGTTTTTTATCGGAAGCCCTGCATAAGGTGGCTGGAAAGGCGAACATAACCTGATGACATTTCCAGTGGAAACGGAGGCAACGATTAGACGTCGCATACTCGATATTTGCAGGGAACAGACCCGCAACGTCGTAGACATTACCCGCGAGCTCGCGCTCATGATGGACAACCTCTCGGACGGCAAACCAAAGGATTGCAAAGACAATTACGGCAACATGGTCAAGATAATGGACACCTTCGACGGGACCAAGAAGAAGCTGCTAGAGGAAGTAGCTTCTGTTGGTAACCTCCTCGGCAGTCGGGACGACTTCATCCGACTGATCTTCCGAATAGGCGAAGTAGCAGACTATGCACAAGGCATAGGCTATCGAGTCTCATCCATAATTGACAAGAGCTGGAAACTGGACAAGAGATACACCAAACGCCTGGCCGAGATCGTAACCTTGGTGCTAGAGGAAATGTCAAAGATCAGAGAGACGATGATGTCACTCGGCTTCAATCCAACCCGCGCCATGGAACTCTCGATTGCAGTTGAGGACACCGAAAAGAAAGTAGATTCTGCCTATCGCTCCTTAGATCTTGAAGTATTAGATGAGAAGATGCCATTACGAACTATCCTGATCGTCAGAGACATTGGCGCACACATGGAGAACATGGCCGACCTCGGCGTCGACATTGTAGATTTGATCCGTGTGATAGCCCTGACCGCATAACAGAATTACTAATCTGATAACGGCCGGCGAGGGGACCAGGTCTCGTGAAAGCTACCGCGAGAGCCTACGCAATACAAGGACTGGTCAAGTACCATGGTCTGAAAAACAAGAAGCAGCGGATACCTTATCATGACAGTATAAGTGTCAGCATGAAGTCGCTCCCAACCATAACTACTGTCGAGTTCAGCGAGACGCTAGGACACGACACCTACAGAATTAACGGCAAAGCTCCTTCGAGAAATGAACAGAACAGAATACGAGTAGTCCTAGACGCTCTCAGAAGTATAGCGCGCCAAAGGTCTCTTCACGTTACGGTTGAATCGCGGAATCCCCCGGTCGAAGGAAAAGGGCTAGGGTACTCTTCCTCGGGGTTCGCGGCTCTAGGACTAGCCTCAACAAAAGCTCTTGGAATGTCGTTCCGACCAAAGATGCTCTCGCAAATTGTAAGATTGGGCGCCGGCTCCGCATCTCGAAGCCTCGTCGGAGGGTTCTCTATATGGTACGCAAACCGTAACGGCCTCTCCTACGCGGAACAATTGGCCAATGAAGATGAGATTCCCTGGAGAACAATCATAGTCCCAATCCCATCAAACGTCAGAACAGACACTGCCCATGAGGACGCTGTCCTGTCCCCCTTCTATGGACCCCGCCTATCATACATGAAGAAGATTCTTCCACGAATGAAGATCGCAATTACCAGAAGAGATACTCGTCAAATATCCCGCCTAGCTGAGATGGATACTCTCAATCTTCACGCAGTCACAATGACGGGAAAGGCCGGCTTAGTCTTGTTCAGCCCGTCTTCTATCCGTGTTATGGAAGAAGTGCGAAGGTTGCGGGAGGAAGACGATGTCCCAGCTTGGTTCTCCCTCGATACTGGCCCGTCGGTATTCGTTAACACGCTTCCGGAAGAATCATCGAAAATTGCCAGGCGACTCGGCAAACTGACCGAAGGTAAAATCCTTACATCTCTGGCGGGTGGTCCGGCCGAACTTCTCAAGAAACACCTGTTCTAACCAACACTATTAATCAAACCGCAATCATCCCACAATCGAGTCTGAAGGATTCACGATAGCCACACAAACAAAACCACGCGCGGGAGGAACACTGCCACCGCTCCCAAAGACTGACAAGTACGAGAAGATCGTGACTCGATTCGCCCCAAATCCAGACTTTGTTCTTCATTTAGGCTCCGTACGGGCCTCAATTCTCTCTCACGATTATGCGAGGATGTACAATGGAAGTTTCATCGTACGTTACGAGGACACGGACCCACGGCTGAAAAAATCGGTTCTCGAATACTATGATCTGATCCGGGAAGATTTGAAATGGCTGGAATGCCAGTGGGACGAAGAGTACATCCAGAGCGATAGAATATCGATTTACTACGAGCACGTCGCAAAACTCTTGGCCCAAGGCTCTGTCTACATATGCACGTGTTCACCTGAGAATTTTCGCTCTCGCGTAACTAGAGGGCAGGCTTGCCCCTGCCGGGGCAAAACCCCAGTCGAGAACCTCTCAGATTGGGAGAAGATGCTCACCGGCGGCTATCAAGAGGGCGAGGCTGTTGTTCGAATTAAGACCGACTTGGCACATCCGAATCCTGCAGTTCGCGACTGGCCTGCGTTAAGAGTCATCGATCCCCAGAAGCATCCTCATCCTCGGGTCGGCTCGAAATACTGGGTATGGCCATTGTACAATTTCTCCGCGGCGATTGACGATCACTTGATGAACATCAGTCACATCATCCGTGGGAAGGAGCATCAGACCAACGAACTGCGCCAAAGCTACCTCTACCAACACTTAGGGTGGTCCTACCCTGAAGCTATCCACTACGGACGATTGAGAACAGTCGGGATCAAGCTTAGCAAATCGGAGATGGTTCGAGAAGTCGAGGAAGGACTCGTAGATGGATATGCTGACCCAAGACTAGCAACACTAGCGGCGCTGAGACGAAGAGGCTACGTGCCTAGCACCTTGAGAAAGTTAGTCTATGAACTCGGCCCTCGGCCTGTGGACGCGAGCCTCAGCTGGGAAAATATCAATGCGCTGAACAGAAAGGAAATCGATTCAGCCGCTCACAGGTACAACGCCATCTTGGATCCGGTTCCCTTGGAGGTTTCCAATGTTGACGGAAGTTTCGAAGCACATCTTCCACTGCACCCTAGCCAGCCCGCACTTGGCAATCGCACGTTGAAAGTTCAAGCCAAAGATGGCACTGCCAGGCTCTTGCTAAGCAGGAGTGATATCGAGTTAGTTTCGAAGTCCAAAGTTGTTCGGCTAATGGAACTGTTCAATGTCGAGGTTGAATCAGCGAGCGAAAACATGGTCCGAGCAAGGTTCCACAGCCAAGACTACATGAAAGCGAGAGAGTTGAAGAGCCCGCTCATACAATGGCTCCCTGTCGATCAGCACATGCCCACACGAGTCGTGATGCCGGACGCATCGAAGACGACTGGACTCGTCGAAGAAGCGATACTCGCAGAGCCTGGGGGAGCGATCGTGCAGATGGTCAGGGTAGGCTTCGGCAGGATCGAGTCTAAGGATCCCGAGGTTGTAATCTACTTCGCCCATAGATAGGCGAGCCCCCTCTTTGACCAAACTGCCTATTTGAAAACCCAGGCGTGAACTCCTACGCTACCTTCGGATTCATCACGCACCTACGCTCACCTGTTGGTCTCGACCATGGCAATTCTTTTAAGAAAATTGCGCCCTCCGAACCCGCTAGGACAGAAACTCGTTCATTTTGAGCCCTGATTGCCAATCGGAGCACACTTTTTCTGGCCCCCGATGTCTCCCTCGTAAATTTCCGCTATGTTTAAATGAATAAACCCATTTCCGCAAAATGCTATTCTCGTATTTTGTACGATTTGATGTAGTTCTCGCTCATTTTGAGGCGCATTAGAAAATAAAGTTGTAAAAATAGGGGTGGGTAGCACCTCAAAGTTCAAGACGTGAAAGAGACTTTCCGAATATCTTCGGACCGACAAGGTACCCTCACTTTGTTACATTCCTGCCGCATCCTTCCTAGAAGCCAGAATTATGAGGCTAAGCTTTCAGACAGAAGGATAGAAACAAACAAATGAAAAAAACTGGGCTTCTCATAGATTCTGTGAAGGGAGAGACCGCACTCTCAATCCTGAACGAGCTAGACCTAGTTGACCGGCGCTTCAAGGTTGGACGGACCAAAAGCAAGCTGCGGATTCCCTTGGCTCGACTGCCGAACGTGCTTGAACTGGAACTGATCGAGACCCGATTAGGAAAGTTCTCCACGGCAGAGGACGAGTATGAACCACACCCTGAAAAACCGGAATCCTTGGATGAAGCTCTCGCGCTTCTGCCGCCCGAAGCACGAGCTTCCTTACCTAGGGCCTTTGACATTATCGGTGACCTAGCCATAGTAGAGCTTGCCCCAGAAACCATGGCCTACCAGAGCCTGATCGCTCATGCGCTAATGACTGTACACACGAACGTCAAAGGCGTCTTCTCCAAAGCGGGACCAGTCTCGGGTGAAGAAAGAGTCAGACCACTGAAACATCTGGCTGGCGAGGCAAGGACCAGCACGATACACAAAGAGTTCGGTTGTAGTTTCAAGGTCGACATTGCAAGAGCCTTCTACAGTCCAAGACTGTCCGGCGAGCACAAACGCGTCGCAGATCTCGTCGAGCCGGGAGAACACGTAATCGACATGTTCGCAGGAGTCGGTCCTTTTCCAATCCTAATTGCGAAACAACTTAGCAAAGTTACGGTCGACGCGATCGATCTAAACCCCGAAGCAACTATGCTAC
>VBBA01000138.1 GCA_005888675.1 Candidatus Bathyarchaeota archaeon
CGCAGCAACCGTCGGAAGCAGCGCAAGACCGATCGAGCCTGAGATCGCCACCACGATCGACTTCGTAAGGACGGCTATGTTGAAGAACGCCGCCGAAGCTGAGCCCCGGTATACTCCCAGCAAGATAACGGGAATCTGTATCGATGCTATTAGGAAGATTCCGGCCACATAGTTCGGCATCGAGAAATCAAACAATCTACGGAAAGAATCCGTTGATACTGTTGATGAGATTTCACGGACTCGAGGAATCGCCCGTCTAGCAAGGTAGCCCATTCCAAATAGTGTGCTCGCCAAGTATCCCGCCGCGAATCCTATGCCACTGATAGTGTTAGACGAAGCGTCAGGAAGATTGCATCGATTATTAGACAATAGGCCATCCTGTGCGCTCCCTGATACACTCCGTAGAGGGTCTTGAAGATCGCCTGGAACGGGAGAGTTAACGCACCAATCACGACGAGAAAAGCTAGGCTCGAATTTCCAAGCGTGATCTTGGCCGCATAACTTGCGGCTACAACAAGACCAATCATGAGGACAACAGAGCTGGCAATAGTCACCTCAAGGGTCTTCGAATAGACCCGCCTCGACTCAGCAAATTCACGTCTAGAATTATGCTCGGCGATAAATTTCGAAGCGCCAATATTGAACCCAAGACCAGCAAACGTCATCAACACCGCCGCCAATGCAACGATAATGTTGGCCTGACCAACCGTTCCGGGCGGCGCCAGCTTCGCGACAACGATCCAGTAGACGCCGCCGATAGCAGCGGCAAGCATGCTATCGATTGAGAGGTATAATGAGCCAGTTGCGAGTTGACCCCTGCCATTATCCATTATCGATCTTGATCTCGCTGATCCTTATCCGGTCGCCACAGGAATCTCGGCCAAAGGCTTGCTCCTGTTCTCCTCGATTTTCGTCCATACCAACTGCTTCTCACCTTTGACCTCCTTCACGAGTGCCATGAGCATGGTCAGATTGTTCGTTATGTGCGTTAGGGCGGGCTTCGAAAGTGGCGGTATGAGAAACGCTACTAGGGTCGCGATCCCTACAAAGACCGCAAAGGGCAGGCTGATGATCGCGAGGAAGAATGTCGTCGCTAGGAAGACCGGGAACAACAGTGGGTTGATAATGTAAAGGAAGATTTCCATCGGAAAGATCACTCTCGAGAATATTCCCTTCTTTCTCAGGAGACTTCGATGCTTCAGGAATGCTTGGACAACGTGTTGTCCACGTCTAACCTTCTGGCTGAACCTAGCCTTCCAGCTTGATGGAGTGGGCTCGTAAAAGATCACGTCCTCCGCGCTTATTGAACGGAATCCCTTCTCGACCATGCATAGTGCTGCACAAGTATCGTCTCCACCGATGCTGGTGTCAAACTCGGTGAATTGGCCTCGCCGGAAAAGTTGGATCTCTCCTTCCGCCACAGGAGTACTGTGAATTTTTGACTCGGCGATCCTTAGCATACGATAGACGGAACGATAGGAATCTTCCACCCTAACACTCAATGCCTTCCGATCAAGACGAGTTTCATGAATTCCCGAGACCGATCCTATCATAGGATCGGAAAAGTACTTGACAGCATTTCTCAAAGCATCCCTATCCCATTCACACTCAGCATCACTGAAACAGACCATTTCTCCTGTGGCATGTTTCAACCCCCGATTGAGGCCCACCGTCTTTCCCTGCCGTTCAGCCTCCTCAAACACTTCGCCCTTCACGACGCCAGATTTGATAGACTTCCACGCTTCTTCTACCGTCTCATCCGTCGAGCCTCCGTCAACAACGATTACGTCCAATCTGTCCTTTGGATAGTTGGCTTGAGCAATATCACGAAGCTTTCTACTGATCACGGTGGCCTCGTTGTAAGTTGGAACGATGACCGTCAAACTCGGCAGATACGAAAAGTCTCCAACAACGTTCAACCCGTAACTCTTCCCGTATGCTCTCCTTTTCATCCATGTGAAATAGAACAGGGGAAGACCAAGGTGGACGCCTGCCAATACTACCCAAATAGCAAAGAGGAGTGCTGTGAGTAGGATCATGAGAGCGGCTCCGTTCTCAACCCGGTCTTGTCATCGTAATCTGTCGCTAGCCTAACCTGAATTTCATCGGCGACTGGACCAAGTTGTCCATCGGCCATGTTAACCTGCATGCGACCGTTTTCGAGGTTCCAAGACACCCTATCTCGGTAGGACCACCACCTAGCAATCTCAGCCAGGGTCATGATGCCGCATTTTGGATCCTGAGTGAAAACCTCGAGAAGCCTTCGATATTCATCTTGGTTCTCGGGAAGGCCGAAATCATAGTCGGGATGGACAAGCAATACACAAGCTCCGCCAAGGGAACTTATCCAGTGTGAGAATTTGTGCAGCAACTCTGTACTTTCAGACGCTTGGAGCCCCACTACACGTAGAAGTTGATGATCTTGAGGGAGAGAGACTGGAACCTCTACTATGCCAGAAGCGATGAATGGGAAGACTGTTCCGATCCCATGAGGACCAAGAGAAGTGGGTGAGAGGATCTCCCAGGAAGGGATCGATGAATCATGAGTATAACCAGCCTTTCCAAGAGCCTCAACAATCTCATGACTATGCTGAAGAAGTGGTGACCTGAACCCTCTAACTTCCTTCCCAGAAAGCTGTTCTAGAGTCGTCCTACATTCTCCAACTCTCTTCACTTTCGCCTCAAAATCTGCGAGGACTAGCCGACCATCGTGCCGTGTATCATGGGCGCCTAACTCGCCAGCAACAGCAAGCTTGGAAAGAATTTCATTCGAGAGCGGATAACGATTACTTGGCACATTCCAGGTGGATCTTACGTGGAGCTTTTGTTCAACATCATAGAGCCTCATGCATCCATTCTCAAGTCCTTCCCTGGTTTCCACATCATGTGTGACCGCTAGCGCGTAGTCTTTCCCTCGCCTCCAGAACCCGACAAATGGGACCCCGCCACCTGATGCTTTCACAATGCTAGCCAGGAATATCAGCCGGAGGCATTCCATTGGAGCGATAGTCTCCTCACGTAGCTTCTCAAGTCCCGCCGCGTCGCGAAAAGCCCTGTTACGGACGAACTTTGGAATGAGATTGTAGGAACCTCTCAACTTTGTGACGAAGCGAAAACGTGGATGCGGCTCATCATCAAGACCGCTCATTAGCTGATTGTAAGCCCCTACCAAATCGATTGAGAGAAGATATGTGTCCCTACCACGAATCCTCGATAGAACCGCATGGCCCTTGCTCGCTATCACCGATTCTATCTGAGAGCCTTGGAAATCATAGGTTTGAGTTTGAATTGAAACCTGTGCTTCTGGGGAAACCGGGAGGCTGATCATACGGATCCCCGTGGTCACAGTCAAACCGTAATCCTGTGCGATTCTAGCCGCATCTTCCGCGCCACTTGGTGAGATCACTACCTTCTTCCCATCGAACGCTTGCTCTGGTCTCCCGGAGCAGAATATCGTGTCTACATCTGTGCTCGGAATCTTGTTGACGGGCTTATTGGGAATCTTCCAGAACTCTGCATAACGCCTGAGAGCTTCGACTGTGTCGTTTTGGTCAGCGGCTAGGCCGATAAAGCCGTCCGCGGGGGCGGGCATTCCTAGTCCTTAGCTCCCATTTTCAAGAGGAACAATGGTCCCACAATCTGCCACCAGTCCCGCATCGGAGAAATGTGGGAGTATCCTCCCTTATTCCTGAACGGGTAAGTCTTCGAAACTGGCCTCTCTATGAAACGGTAGCCGAGCGTCAAAGCCTTGTAGTGAAGATAGTATTCGAGCTCGTAACGGTCCAGCCAATCCTGCCAGATATTCACCCTAGGATCCTTGAGAAGCGACGCCTTGTAAGCTCTGAACCCATTGGTAACGTCGCTACATCTCACACCCGTCAGGGCCGTCCAGACTACTGGGAACATTCGGACGAAAGCGCTTCGTATGAACGGATTCTTGTCATGTCGTCCCCCTCTAACGTATCGGGAACCCTGGACGTAATCGAAACCCTGTTTCAAGATCGGATTTGTGAGTCTAGGTATCTCCCTGGGGTCATCTTTGCCATTTCCGGCCATAACAACGACGAGCTCGTACCCGTTTGCTAGAGCATACGAGTAACCCTGTCTAATCGCATGCCCGATCCCCTTCCGAACTGGGTTTTCAATAATAGTTACAGGAATCTCGATCGTTTTCCGAGCTTCATCTATCTCTTGCAGAATACTCGGAATTGGATCATCGATCACGAGGCATATCTGATCCACAACCGAAGGTTCGAACTTTGAGAGGACGCTACCAATCTTTCCGATCTCGCGAAAAACAGGTATTATGACGATGCTTTTCAAAAATGGTTTCGACCTCGTATTCTTTGACTATTTGTCCCCATTGTATTGGACACGTGGTCTATGTCCCACTATCCTAGCGGGGGTACCCATAGCAATAGCATTGTCCGGGATGTCCTTAGTGACTACGGATCCTGCTCCGATCAATGCGTTCTCTCCGATCGTCACGCCTGGGGTTATCGTGGTGCCTGCCCCGATGGACGCGTGACTCTTCACCAGGGTCTGGAGAAGTTTCCATTCTCCATGCGATCTAGGATGCTTGTCATTCGTGAATGTCACGTTTGGCGCGATGAACACGTCATCTTGAATGGTCACGCCTGTAGGAATGAAGACGAATGGGCGAATCTTGCAGTCGTCGCCTATCGTCACTCC
>VBBA01000092.1 GCA_005888675.1 Candidatus Bathyarchaeota archaeon
TTCGTAGCATGCGCAAAAAAGCCCAAGAGATTGTCAATGCGCTGGGCGAAATCAAGAGATCAGCGATTGTTCATGGTAGCCTTGCGCGGGGAGATGTTGACGAGCAGAGTGATATCGACATCTTGGTACAAAACGAGGTAAGCACACAACTCGTAGAGAGTAACCTCGAAGCCAACGGGTTCCATGGCTATCTCAGAGAGGTGGCTCAAGCAACACCAGTGCATTCTCCAAAGGCCCACATCTACTTGGACAATGAGCAAAGGATCGCGGTCACTATTCCTCTGATGCCGTTGAGGAGCTTAGAGGCTGAGTTTTACAGGTTCGGCGGAACGGCAGGACCAAAGGAATTGATGGATCAATCTAGGGTCCCAGGTTGTACAAAGAGACTGACCCTCATTGAACCAACTGAGCGAGGTCACACGGAATCGAGTATCATCGGGCGCGAAGCCCGGACGGCAAATCTACTCGGGATCAGCTTGAAGATCGTGGAGGAACGCATCAGGGTTTTAGAACGTAGAGACAAGGTAGGAAGGACGGGCATCTTCTTGAAAATTCTCGTACCGGATGAAATGTCGTTCGAGGAAGCCCTAACTAGAGAGGCACGGGCGAACCCGGCACTTCGAAGAACCCTCAGGCTCAGAAACCGCTGAGTTAGTCCGGAGGAAGGGTAATATGAAACAAGGCCCGGCCAGCCGAGACACCAATTCCGAGTAGGATAGCAAGAACAAAATGGCTTCGATCATTGAGACGCTAATCCCCTTAGGAATCTACCTGGCGATTTGGGCAGCGATATTTCTCATAGGAATGCTCATCAAAGCAGACAGGTTCGGCGTTATCCTCAAACCCTACTACTTCATGCTGAAGACAGCCGCATTCAACAGTTGGATGGAACGATTAGGAACCAAATGGCGCCGTGGCTGGTTAGTTTTCTTCGACGTTGGTGCAGCAATTGGCATAGGACTGTCTGCCCTGGCACTCTACGCGTTCATACGTGGATTAATCGCGCTATTCATAAGAAGCCCGCAGGCTACACCGACTGCTCTCATAATTCCATTGCCAGGGCTGACGATTAGCTGGGAGATTTTTCCGTACATAATTTTGGCGATCGCTGTTCTTCTGATTCCACACGAAGTGGCACATGGAATAGCAAGCGTTCTTGACCGCGTTCCTATCAAGTCGTCCGGAGTGTTCGTCGCTGTTTTCCTGCCCGGCGGATTCGTGGAGATTGATGAGGAAGACCTTGCCAAGAAACCTAATCGTACCAAGCTACGGGTATTTGCTGCGGGATCTTTCACAAACGTTGTTTCCTGGTTCCTCGTATTCTTGATCGCATCGTCGATATTCTTGCCTTCGCCGTCCGGAGTACTCGTTACTAGCCTAGTGGACGGTGGCGGAGCTCAACAAGCCGGCGTTCCACAGTGGTCAGTGATTACAGCGGTAAATGGGAATCCGGTTAGCTCTGTGACTGATCTTTCTGGAATAATGTCTAGGGTATCGCCTGGTCAAACGGTTGACGTGCGACTGAGCAATGGACTGGACCGGGTGGTTGTAACGAAAATGGACACGCTGAACCAGAGTCGCGCCATACTCGGGATCATAACCGCAAATTATTTTGCATCTAGATTGCCTGTTTCACCCATTACAGGCTTCCAAATGTTTTCAGCCTTCAATTGGATGATATTGATTCTCTTCAACGTCGCAATCGTGAACATGCTACCCTTGTTCCCTTTCGATGGCGATCGGTACTTTACCACGATTCTTAACATGCTCGGTGTCAAGAATACCAAGTGGCCTAGGATAATTGCAAGTGTAATATCTTTGGGTCTGCTTTTGATGAGTTTGGTCCTGTCATTCCTCTTATTCGGGACCATCTTCTTGGGGCGCTAGTCAAACGAATCTCCAAGCTAAGACTTGTGACATTTGCAAGCATAACCCTGCGTTCTACCGAAGAGAGTACGAAGGCGTCAATCTTTGCAAAGGCTGTTTTCGGTCATCCATAGAGAAGAAGGTCCGCCGTACGCTAAACGAGTGGAAGATGCTTGAACCTCGGGACCACGTCGCAATCGCCGTCTCTGGCGGGAAGGACAGCATAACACTTCTCTCGATTCTCTCGAAGCTCTCGTCGCGGTTTCCACTGACTAAGTTGACAGCTGTCACTGTTGACGAGGGTATCTCTGGTTACAGAGAGGAGGCGGTCGAGTTGGCGTCCAAGTACGCGAGGAGTTTCGGGATCCAACATCAGACGATATCATTTGAAGAACTGTACGGACAGAGTCTTGACGATTTTCTACGGGCCAAGCAAGGAGAGAGGCTGACCGCATGTGCCTACTGTGGCGTTTGGCGACGCAAAGCCATCAACCTGCTCGCAAAGAAGGTCGGAGCTACTAAGATCGCAACCGCCCACAACCTCGATGACATTGTCCAGACATTCCTCCTGAATCTTTTCGAGGGAGACACGGAAAGATTCGTAAGGTTTAGTCCGGTCTTGAAAGATCCCAGAGGTCTCTTCATGCCTCGCATCAAGCCCCTTTGTCAGATTCCCGAAAGAGAGGTAGCATTGTACGGATTTACTAACGACCTGGAATTTCAATCTGCTTCATGTCCTTACATGACAGAAGCATTGAGGAACGAGCTCAGGAGTATTGTCAATAGACTGGAAACAGCTCATCCAGGCATTGCCTATTCAGCTTACAGGAGCATGATCAAGCTTCGTAACCTAGCGGAGCCCGGGCTTCCTCACCAGACTTTACAATTGTGTCAGGCCTGCGGTGAACCTAGCACCTTTAGCCTGTGTGAGGCTTGTAGGATGGTAGGTATCAGTATATCACCAACGGGCAATTTACCCTGATGACCGCTGCTTAAGGCTCAAGAGTTCGTTCAGAACTCTGAACGTAAAGCCCCAGACAACTCGCCCGTCGACGTAGAAGGAGTCCACTGTCCTTGGCCCGAGCCTTGTCGAAACATCGCTTTGTTTCCGCATCCCTGGAAGCTCAGATAGTGCGACCCAGAAAGCGCTTACAACTTCCGACCCAGTGCGCAATATTGGTCGCTTGTGCAGCTTGTAGATGATAGGTTGAACCTTTAGTTCTGGCCGATTCCAAGGAAATCCCGGAGTTAGGCTCCCGAGAAGTTCTCCTTCACGGCCGAGGTCGATCCCGACCTCTTCCATGACCTCTCTTTTGCAGGCGTCGAAGGGGGATTTGTCACTGGACTTAATTCGACCTCCTGGGAGCCCTATGTGTCCAGACCACGGGTCTCCAGTGCGTTCTGCTCTTTGCTCTAGCAGTATCTCAAGATCGTTGTTGGTTTTCTCGATTAGGAGCATCCCAACGACGGCTTCGACGCCGTCATTGCGTGTTGGAGGCTGACTTGAGAGTAGCTTCCGAAGACGTTCTAATTGGCTAGCTTGTTCTTGCCTGTCTTGCAAGTGGAGAATCGCTTTTCGGGGGTTAGACTGCGATGGGTCGCTCCTGTAGTCTCTCTACTATCTTCTGGTCGTCGCCTTCTTGGTTGAAGAGACGAATCCTAAGTCGTACTAGTTCCATGATGGGTTTGAAGTCCTTGGCTGATTGGATTCGGAAGGTTGAAGAGGGCTTATTCTTGATCTGCTCCCGCAAGTCCGTATCGATCGCTTGGTCATCAGCAATACGAGCCCTAGACTTTGGGTCAGCGAAGAATGTTAATGTGATTTCCTCTCCCCGTGCGTGGAGGCGGAAAAGGATGTGCCGTTCGTAGTAGAATTTTATTCCGGCTTCATTCGTCCGTTTCTCATACTCTACACGAGTCGTTATTCCTCTCACTGAGTGGGTCCGGGATTTGAATCTCTGAATGAGCGACCAGGTCGGGCCTGTAACTCTATCCGCAATTACGGACAGATCTGGGTTTCCTAGTAATGGCAATTTGGGTAAAGCAACACATGCATATTGCCATACCTAAAAAATCATCGGTTTTGATCATGGGCGATCAAGGGTTTTGCGGTTGGGGAGAAAAGGGTTTCCCGCTAGTCCATGCTGCAACTGCAACAATAGCCGCAATTTCTACAAACGCCTCTCTCATCAAGCTCTGTCGTGCACACGGGGCAGTTGTTTTCCAACTTGGTCATGTTCCAGTGGTCAGAGATGCGAATGATCTATTTTGGCTTTTGTGACATGAATGGATTGATGGATGGAAAATTTTGATCTCTCAAAAGAAGAAACTCGGGGCATTCCGGAACTCATCGATTAACGGGTTGACATTGGAAGGGTGACTTCGGGCGTTGAGTGTTTTGATTTTGAGTAGCCTTTCAGATCCAGGGTGACTGAGGAGAAACCAATTCTCCGAAGTTCTCGGTCAATCTGACTCATCAATTCTTCTTGAAAGAACAGATGCCGCTCCTTCGGCGCCACTTCAATTCGTGCAGTGCCCAAGTGATTTCTGACCCTGAGATCTCTTATCGGAACAATGCTCTTGACGTATAATTCTGCCCTGTCGATCATCTCTAGTTTCTCAACGGTGACCGCTTGTCCTTCCGGGATGCGAGATGAAAGACATGGCACAGCTGGTTTATCCCAAACCGTCAGTCCTAGACTTCGAGCAGCTTCTCTCACATCATTCTTCGAGAATCCGGAAAGGAGAAGGGGGCTCAGGACGCGTTCCTCCGCCGCCGCTCTCAATCCTGGTCTATAGTCGCTCATATCGTCCGTCTGTGTACCGTCTAAGATGGCCTCGTAGCCGTGCCTGTCGGCTATTTTCCTAAGTTCACGGTAGAGTGTTTGCTTGCAATGGTAGCATCTGTCGCCAGAGTTTGAGATGTATGAGGGGTTTCGCAGTTCATCTGTCTCTACGGTCATGTGCTGGAGTCCG
>VBBA01000093.1 GCA_005888675.1 Candidatus Bathyarchaeota archaeon
AGTCTGGCTCGTTCCCGTCGATGAAATCGTAGGAAATGCCGAACTTCTCAAGATCCTTTGTAACAAAGTCATGGGTTCCTCCATACAAGCAGTCTTGAGCCAACAAGTGATCCCCATTCGCCAGGAGTGTGAGTAGAGTAGTGCTTATCGCTGCCATTCCGCTCGAGGTGACAAGGGCATCCTCCGCATTCTCAAGCTGAGCCAGCTTCTCAGCTAATGCCTTATGGTTGGGAGTATTGTTCAAACGAATGTATCGGATATCATCATATTTCTTCTCTCCCGCATATTCGAACATCGCAGACTGGAATATCGGCATAACAACAGCGCCATTGATCCGTGGACTCGGCTCGCCAGCATGAACTGTCTTGGTCTCAATGCTGCTCTCCTTTTTACGATGCATGGAAAACTACGCAATCGTCCACCGCAGAGAGACATTTGAAGTCTCACCCGTCGCACGCCGTGATCTGCTCTAAGGAAATGGGAATGTTCTTTCTCGGACTAGACGTAGGCCTTTGCCAGTTTCCGTATCTGCAATTCCACGGCGTCCAGTTCCGAAAGCTTTGGTTCGTACGGCACCCCAACGACCATGCAGAACCAGGCCACCAATTCCTTCGAGTCCGCAAAGACAAAAACAGTCCCATCATTAGTGGAAACAGTCCAGCCGTTCTCAACCTGCTCTATACTGTAAGAGGCCCGTACAGGTCTTACAGTGGCTCTCTTGTCCATACCTGCTCACGTTGAGCCTACACAGGTGACTTTCAGCCGTCAAGAATACGAGAGTACTGTTCCCTAGCTCAAGTTGGAGTCTGCACTCGCGAAGGCTGTTCCTGATGAGGATCTAGATCTTGTCCGAGTACCTTTACCTTGTGAAAAGCTCTGTACAAGCTCAAATCATAAGCCAGCTTTAGCCCTCCTGCTAGGATGAAGGGCGAACCGAGCCACACGGTCTCGATGGCGTATCCGGCTAGGGAGGGACTGAAGGATTGTGCGATGGTCCTAGAGACATTTGTCAACCCTGCTGCCGGTGTCCTGTCGTCCTCAGGTACTATGCTCATCAAGAAGGACTGACGCGCCGGCACGTCCATTTGAGACAAAGACTGCCGGCTGAGCAACAAGAATACACCGACCGACACGGCTGGCGCGAAGGGAACGGCGAGAAGAAGTAGATTGGAGGGTATGTGAGTGAACACCATAGTTCTCAGCAGGCCAATCCTCCTGGCGATTCCTGCAGCGGCGAGAAACGAGACCGCTGTAACTATGCTCGCGGCCGCGAATATCAAGCCGAGCGAGGTGAGATCCAAATTGTACCGAAGGAGGAAGTAGAGGGAAAGAATGCTCTGACCAATGAAACCGCCCCCAAAAGCGTCCACGGCAAACAGGGCTGAAAGCTTCACAATAATTGGCTTGGACTTTTCCGAGAGGAGCCTATCCTGTCTTCTCGAAGGGACGCGCTCTGCGTTGCTTGATACTGTTGAATAAAGAGCGGATCCTACTAAGCCAGAGATGAGATAGATTAGGAATAGAATTCTATAATCGTATGGAGCATATCCTATCAGGTGGGGTAGTCCCACCAGGATTGCTCCAATGGCAGTTGAAAGGTACCCTATCAGATTGTACAAGCTGAACGCCAATGTTCTGTGCCTAAGATCAGATGTCTGCGGTAGAATCGCTTGCTCCAGTGAGAGGTAAGGACCAACTTCGCCTGCACCCACCGTCATGTTGCCAACTACTCCTGCTGCCACCGGTGCCCACCAGGCGCTTGACGAAATCAACAGGGCACCAGCGAGAGCGTCCATCAGAGCGAAGAAAATCAGCGTCCTCTTCCTTCCAAGCGAGTCAGCGACGAAACTGGCAACCAACGTGTACAATGCACTGGAGGCGGTTGTAAGGCTCAAGACGACACCAATTAGAAAGAGATCGAAACCCAACTGCTTCAAGTAAACCGCGTACAAGACACCAAGGAAACCGTAAGGGATTGTTCGAACGGCCTTCTCCACAAGAATTATCTTGCCGTCCCTGCCAAGCCAGTCCAACCACATCGCAAAGCCTTCGATCGTATTTCTTCCTAGGATTTGTTACGGTCTGATGATTGATGCTTCTGATCAGGCACCCATTCTATTTCCATATGAATTTCTAGCTTGTGGTTTTCTTTGCCGTAGAAAAATTTGAGACCGATCGGTTCTGTGGGTGTTATCCGAACAGATTTTTCCGTCGAGTCGGGAAAGAGACTCTTGGCCTCCACGTTGTCGCCGGATCGCAAGGCCTGGCCCAACTGGCTGAATAGCCGTGCGAGTTCTTGTTTCCTAACCTCGCTTTTGTGTCTGAAGATTGACTGATGGGTTTCGCG
>VBBA01000094.1 GCA_005888675.1 Candidatus Bathyarchaeota archaeon
TGTCCGTCAGTGCGTAGTGCTTGCGATCCGGAACGTCTTCCCGAAACTCGATCCGGCTCGTAACAAGCTTGTTCTTCTCCAGCCTCTCCAACGCAGGATAGATGGTTCCCGTCTTTGGCTTCCAATATCCAGAGAACCTTTTCTCCAATTCCCTAATAATCTCGTAACCGTACATCGGTCTCTCCGAGAGAAGCAGGAGCAGCCATAGTGAGACGGCCCCCACCTTCATTCCATGCGGCATTAACCTGGGCATTGGGCTACTCCTCCTACATGGATCAGTTAGGCTTATATGTGTAGATGATCTACCTACGGCTAAGTAGATAATCTACCATGAGTGAGAAACAAGCATGAAATGGATAACCAGAGAAAAAGCAAAAGTCGACAGAATCGCCTGCCCCTGGCTTATCAAAAAGTTCGTGGACAAGAACCCAGAATTTCTCTTCGTCCCACCAGAAAGGATACCTCAGGTGGTCAAGGAAACCGGGGCTATAGCCTACGACGCTAAGGATGTCGAACTAACCCACTACAAAGAGAATGGGAAAGAGTACGTCAGTTTTGACGCCATCATCAAGAAGTATAAGCTCAAAGACCCTGCGTTGCTGGAACTAGCAAAAATTGTCCGCGGAGCAGACGCCAAGATCCCTGACACCCCCCCAGAATCAGCTGGGCTCGAAGCGATAGCACACGGATTTCGAAACCTAGCAAAGGATGACTTCGACAACATGCGACTACAATTCGCTACCTACGACGCACTCTACATGTACTGCCAATTGAAGGTCGAAGGCACACAGAAACTAGAGTACAACGTGACTCAAGCCTCAAGGTAGTGCCTGAGATCGGCCTCCAACACTTAGGTTTCGTCCAACTCCCATCACATCTGAAGACTGGAGGCTTTGACCATGCAGCCGTACACGAAAAATCCGGCACTCTCTATGTAGCCCATACGGCCAATGACGCAGTCGACATCATCGATTGCGAAGAGGATAGATATCTTCGCTCGATCCATGGACTCACAGGGGTAGCCGGGGTATTGGTGTCCGACGACCAAGACTTAGTGTTCACTTCCAACCGCGGCGAGAAAACCGTTGGATTTTTCCCCCACGGCAATGAGGACAAGCTGGTGAAGATCTCCGTCGGAGGATTTCCCAACGGATTGGCATACGACCCATCAAAGGGTCATCTACTAGCGGCGAATGTCTCCAAGGTCGACGACCCCAACCCCGTCACCATCTCTATCAACGATGTGAAAACCCGGTCGATGATTTCCGACATACCAGTACCCGGTCGAACCCGATGGACTGTCTTCGACCCTGAGTCCGATCAATTCTACGTTAACATTTCCAAACCTTCACAGATCATCGCAGTCAGTTCTACGGATCCTAAGCGAATCATGTCGAGCTACAATATCCCCGCCACCGGTCCGCATGGACTCGACATTGACCTAGCCAATAGGAGATTATTCTGCGCATGCGATCAAGGACAACTCTTCATCATTGACCTAAGGCTCGGCGGAGTGTCAAAAGCAGCGGACTTAGCAGGTCAGCCCGACGTTGTATTTTACAATAGCACGCTCAACCATCTCTATGTCGCCATCGGCGACCCAGGCCTCATCCAAGTCTTCGACACTAGGACAATGCGGCTTATTCAAACAGTGATGACAGAACCTGGGACGCATACAATCGGTTTCAGTCAAACCCGAAACAAAGTCTACGCGTTCATGCCTGGTACCAATCGTACGGGGATCTACTTCGACCGGGTTTAATCCCGTTAGATCCTTGAAATCGGTTGCGAATTAACTAATTGCCAACGGGGGAACGATTCGGGGGACACAGAATGGCAGGAATATGTTGATGGCCAATATATCGACGCCGAACATATTGTCTCCCTCAAACGTAGCCGGACATCCATTCGCTGTTACCATCGCAAGGCTTCGACATGTTACGGAAAACAAAACTCTGTCGCCGAATGGTATACTTTGGCGAGAACATGGCAACTGAGGCCGAGCCAGAAACTCAAACCGTTGTAAACCAAGAAGCTCTTCCTGTAGAGTCCTGGATTAACCAGGCAGAGGCAGGTCAGGACATGCTGACCATGATCCTCAGCTTCCTTCAGGTACCTGGCCATGTTCTGCTAGTCCAAGGAGCCCCCGGAACTGGGAAGACGACTCTGGCCCTGGAGATTCTCCGCAGGCTGGTCGAAAGGCACAAGGTCTACGCATCAAGCAGAACCTCGCCGACCAAGCTTCGTCAACACTTTCCTTGGCTAG
>VBBA01000095.1 GCA_005888675.1 Candidatus Bathyarchaeota archaeon
TACGAGACATTCTATCTCACCGAAAAGAACAAGATCAAGGTCCAGAACAAGACAACACTGAAACCTCTCTCTCTGCAAGAACTCGTTACGAAACTCTCCATCGGCAAGCCCACGATCTGGATAAAGTATCTAGTCTACCGAGATCTTCGCGATCGAGGATACCTTGTCCGGGAGAGGCAAAGATTCGATTTCGAGACTTTCGGGAAGGGCGCGACCCGTAGACTGATCTACATTGTTTACGAGGGAGGCGAGACCAGTCTAGAAGCGCTATCGAAAATGTCTGCAAAGGCAAATAGTGAGGGTAAGGATCTGGTGCTCGCTGTTATCGATCGAAGGACCGACATCGTCTACTACACCTTGAACACTGTGGAGGATTTCAAAGATCAGGTGAGCCAACAATG
>VBBA01000096.1 GCA_005888675.1 Candidatus Bathyarchaeota archaeon
GATCTTCTGGTTCAAAGACAAGGCTGATCGGGAACTGGGGCTTAGGTTCGACCTTACGGTTGGAATGACAAGGATGGTCGCCAACCGATTCGATCTTCCAGAGCCGATCAAAGTGGCCAGTATTGCAGGAATGTGGCGGTATGATGAGCCCCAGTACGGCCGATACAGGTACTTCACACAGTGGGACGCAGAGGTCTACGGTGTCGCAGATTCTTCCGCTGACGCGGAGATCATTGCTGTAGGAACAGATATTCTAGAGTCGGTCGGCCTCAAGGATTACGAAGTCCGGTTAAGCAATCGAAAACTTGTCGAGGGCTTCCTTCGCAGCCTGGATATCGTCCCGGGTCCAGAACTTGAACGAGTGATACGAGTGATCGATAAACTGGACAAGGTGGGCTCAGAGGAAGCAGAGCGGGAACTTCTGAGAGCGGGATTGTCGAAAGATCGGGTCAAGCGGATAATCGGCTTCACCGAGCTAGGCGGAGCACCGGACAATGTCCTCGGAGACCTTGAGAAACGGTTGCCGAAGAACGACATGGTCCAGCAGGGATTCAAGGAATTATCCGATACTATCGAATACCTTGGACCACTAGGCAAGGCAGGCAAGTGCCGTGTCGACCTCGGTATTGTCCGAGGAATCGCTTACTATGACGGAACAGTTTTCGAAGCCTATGACCAAGGCGCGGGGGAGATAGGCTCCATATTCGGCGGCGGAAGATTCGATCGACTCTCTAGATTATACGGGAAGCGGGACATGCCTGCCACAGGCATCGCGGGCGGACTGGAGCGGTTAATGCTTTCTCTCGAGAAGAAGAATTTGTATCCTGCAGAGATTGAGAAACCTGTTCAGGTATTCGTCGCAACAGTGAATCAAAAAACTAGAGAAGAGGCTGTAAAATTGGCACAAAGGTTGAGAAGTAATGGCTTCCGCGTGGACCACGACCTCAAACAACGACCATTGCCCAAGCAGTTAGAATACGCCAATTCTCTAGATGCAAGAATATCTCTGATCATAGGACCGCGCGAGTTAGAAAAGGGAACGATCCGTTTTAAGGATATGAAAACGGGAGATGAACGAGACATAGAACTCTCAAAGATCGTCGATGAAATCGCTAGCATGATCCAGTAAGGCCTGACTCTAATCAGTCGCCAAAAAATGAACATGAGACCGAATCGTTCACGTATACGGATTGTTCGGCTCGGGGATCCACGGGAGTATTTGCGAACCGAATTGGTGCAAAGAGATGCTTGGGGAATAGAACAAGCTGACATCGTAATTCCATTTCACATGATGATCGCAGCTCAACATCATGGTGGCCTCGTCCTTGGCGCTTATGATGGAAGGAAGATGGTTGGATGTCTTTTCGGGATCGCCGGTCGTGATAAGAAACGACAATTTCACTATTCACACATCACCGGTGTACTCAGAGCCTATCAGAAGAGAGGTGTTGGACTGCTCCTTAAGAAACGTCAGAGGGATCTGGTCCTAAAGGAAGGGATCGACCTAGTGAAATGGACTTTCGATCCATTACAGGCGGGCAATGCATACTTCAACATTCGAAAACTCGGCGCGATCGCTAGGGAGTATCATCGAGACCTGTACGGCCGGATGCCAGATAGTCTCAACAAGTTCATGATATCGGACCGTTTCGAGGCCGAATGGTGGATAAGGACGAGAAGAGTCAACAATATGCTACATGGAAAGAAGAAACATCTCAGTCTATCACAACTAAAGGCGGGTGAAGCTGGACTAATCAACGAGACAGATCTGGAAGACGGAGTTCGGCGTCCCGTTAAGTCAAATCTCAATCTCAATGAAGACCGATTGCTCTTCGAGATTCCTTCGAGTATCGAAAAAGTAAAGGTTCGAGGGCTTGATCTTGCTCGGAAATGGACTCTTCACAATAGACGGGCGTTTGAAAATTATTTCGGGAAGAAGTATATCGTTACCGACGTTCTTTTGGACCGTGAGGATGATGAGAACAGGATCTATTACTTGCTGGAGCGTGGGTTCCGACCCTTAGCCTAGGAGCACTGAGTCGTTGACTATAGATGCGGTAGAATTACGCGAGATTCGTCTACCACTCATCTCCCCTTTCGAGACAAGCGGCTGGAAAGAGGAGGAGAAGACATGCATCATCGCCTCTTTGGAAGAAGGCTCGGATATAGGATATGGAGAGTGCGCAGTAAGTCAAGGGCCATGGTATGGTCCCGAAACGTTGACTACTGCCTGGCACATCATGGAGGAGCATATTCTTCCAAAAATATTGGGTAAAGACTTTGACAATCCTCAGGCGTTCTTGAGCGCAGTATCCCACATTCGAGGTCACAATATGACTAAGGCTGCATTCGAGATGGCATTGTGGGATCTGCTAGCGAAGAAAAAGAAGACCTCTTTGAGTCGAATGCTTGGCGGGACAGGGACAAAGATCCAGAGCGGAGTAAGCGTCGGTCTCCAGAAGAGCATCAACGAGCTCGTCGAGGTCGTCGGAGAGTATGTCAAGCAGGGCTACCTACGGGTAAAATTGAAGATCAAGCCTGGCTGGGACACCAAACAAGTTGGAGCGGTCAGGAAGCAATTTCCCAGTTTGAGATTGATGGCGGACGCAAACGGAGCCTATTCTCCTGAGAAGAAGGATGAATTGGTTCAATTGGATCAGTTTGGGCTGATGATGATCGAACAACCCTTTGCATGGGATGACATGGTCGAGCATGCAATATTGCAAAGCATGATCAGGACCCCTGTATGTCTGGACGAGAGTGTTTCGAGCCTCAACGACATGAAAACAGCGTTGGCATTGCAGAGTTGTAGGGTGTTGAACATCAAGCCTGCAAGGGTCGGTGGACTAACCGTTTCCAAGAAAATCCATGACCTCTGCCTCTCCAAGAAAATGCCTGTATGGTGCGGCGGACTCTTGGAGACTGGAATTGGACGAGCCCACAATGTTGCCTTGGCGAGTCTGGCAGGCTTCGTGTTGCCAGGCGATATTTCAGCAAGCAATCGCTACTTCAAACAGGATATTGTCAACCCCGAATTTACACTGAACAATGATGGGACCCTTGATGTTCCTCAGAAGAAGGGGATTGGCGTTGAAGTTTTGGCGGATCGCCTTGAAGAAAATACAAAGGTGAAGAAACGGTTTAGGGTTTAAACGCTTTTCGGCGGTATATATTAGGAAGGACTAGGATAAGTATCACTAGACAGGTCAGAAATTATTTGGCAAGTGATACAAGCCTTAGGCTCCGCACCCGAACACTTAGAAGACGACGCGCCAGAAAAGAGCGAGAAGAAAGAGAATCTGGTGCGCGACTGATCGTCGTTGCACCAGCCGCTGGCTAGCCCAACCAGGTTAGTTTTTCTTTTTCTCGTACGGTCTGAGATCATAGAACTCTGGCGGATTCTTCGGAAGGATGTATCGAATGTAACCATAATCATATTTTTCATGGTAAACGTTGCTGCCATCGACACCCTTCTTATACAAGTCTTCGAAATTTTTCCAGTCCTTCGATCTAATGGCCTCGCTTATCGGGTTGAGGTATTCACGGGCAAAGTTGGTTAGGTCCGTCGAATATTTTGGCCTTAACGTACTACCCGCGCGCAGTAGAGCTGTAACCTGGTTGAGCTCGTGTTGTGCGAGGAGCCAGTTACCACCCTTAGCCGCATAGTAGAGGATATGATAC
>VBBA01000097.1 GCA_005888675.1 Candidatus Bathyarchaeota archaeon
CATCGATCAGTTCCACTGGATGATCTTCTTTTGCCAACGAAAACCCGAAAGTGGCTTTTCCTCCGGTTCGCTATTTAGTGTTGGGGATTCAGCCATTTGATCGTTTGAGAATCAAGTCTTAGGAAGTGATTTAACTCTCGATTAGACCGGCATTTGGACGTCCTATGCCCGCCTATCCTTCCTCAGGCGTATCACAAGTATTCGGCCTTCTTGACGTTCTGCGCGCATACACAGGGAAGACGAGCGTTGCCAAGCTCAACATCGATCTCCATCTGGACATTGACGATCTCCTTCCGCCGATCGCAACGGCGGAATTGCTGGAACTAGTAACGGTGAAGGATGGAGAAATCTCCTTGACCGAGAGTGGTCGCAAGATACTTTCCGCCAAGATGCCGGCCCGAAAGCTGATAATCGGGCAGCAATTGCGCGAGGTTGATCTCTACAAGAAGATCTTGAAGGACTTAGAAAAGAAGAAGAGGCTGTCACTGGTTGACGTGGAGGAGCTGATTGAGGGAGCGTACGGTCCGTTCAAAGATGTCCACGACGGGGTCCGTCTTGTGGTCCGATGGGGTGTGTTTGCGGATCTATTCGACTATGACGGTGCAGGAATAATCCTGCATAAGACTTCCACTACCGCTAGCTGATCTTTGAGATAATCCGATCGACATAATCGTAAAACCTTGGATCCCTCTGGTCCCGTGGCCGATCCATCTCGATCCGGACATTGTCGATCACCTTTCCAGGACGCGGGCTCATCACTATAACTGTGTCTGCCATACCAACCGCTTCTTGCACGTTATGAGTGACCATTATCACAGAGTTAGTGGAGAACTGCGGATTGCTCCAAATCTCCAAGACTTCTTTCCTCAATCCCTCTGCAGTCAACGCGTCAAGGCTAGAGAAGGGTTCATCCATTAGCAATACTTCCGGCTCCAAAGCAAGGGCTCGTGCTATTCCAACTCTTTGTTTCATACCGCCGGATAGTTCTTTGGGATACGAGGCCTCAAAACCGTCCAATCCGACGTCTTGGATAAATTTCTCTGATCGCCTGAGCCGGTCTTCCTCCGTGATCTTCATCCATGCAAGTCCCATTTCGACGTTCTCTAGCACTGTCTTCCATGGTATTAGAGCAAAGGTCTGGAATACCATGCCCATCATCGGAGTCGGGCCTTCGACTGGTTTGCCGTGAAAGTACACGTTACCTTGACTAGGTCTGTCTAATCCATCGATCATTCGAAGAAGAGTGGATTTGCCACACCCGCTCGGACCTACTATGCAAAGGAATTCCTTGCCCACATTAAAGGACACGTTCTCCAAGACCGCAACAGGCTTTTCTTCGCTTAGAAAAGACTTGGATACGTTGTCGATCCGGATAACTGGTTCCTCGGTCATCTGGCTCTCATCCTCGTGCTAGGATTCGAACTTGTACCTGTCGGCTCTCTTCATCAACCTGTGCCAAACCAGCCTGTTAATAATCAAAATGGTTAATGTCATGATGATTATCGCGGTAGCGATTACAACGGTCCCTGCGGACCCTGCATTGTTAGCATTTACCAAGACTGCTCCTAGCCCGGCGACTTGCTGTACTTGTTGTTGACCTGTGACTATGTATTCCGAGACTATTGTCGCATTCCAACCACCACCCCACGCCTGCATGCTTCCCGATATTATCGCGGGGAAGGATGCGGGTATGAGTATCTCCCGGATGAACCGCTTGCCAGAAACGCCGTAGGCGGAGGTGCTTTCAGAGATGTCATTGGGAATGTTATGTATTGCACCGATTATGTTGAACAGCAGGTACCATTGCATTCCGGTGAGAAGAAGTACTATTGAGGCGAGTTGTATCCCCATTGGGGAAGATATCCTGCTTAGAATCAAGAGCGTTACGATCGGAAATAATGCGGTTGCAGGAATTGATTGGCCGATGTCGAAGATTGGGATCAATGCCTTCGCTAGTTTTTGTCTTCTCGCTATAGCAATCCCCGCAAGAAGCGTCCAACCCAGGGCAATGAGATAAGCGGCCAGCAATCTGAGAAGAGATGAAGCTGTCGAATATGCCAGCAGTGGGAAACCACTGAGACAGCCTGTGCAACCCTTTATTGGTTGGAAGGATTGAATCTGGTTCAGTGCAGCTTGTAAGGTTGGTATAGGAGAGTTTTCTAGGAAGAATATTACAAGGACCATTAGACCAAGAAATCCTATGATCACGATCACCCGAGTGACGAGAAAAATTCTCGCGAGTCGTTCTCTGACCTTGGGCGGTACGTGTACTCTCGGAACAGTTTCTAGGAACGAAGAGAGGTTCGTTTTCTCGTACTTGAAGAACGTGACGATCGGGTTGGCTATTCGACCCTCGTACTTCAGGAGGCTTGACCTTAGTTTGCCGTGCCTGGCGTGAAATCCTCTTTGTCCTCCTGTAGCTTCGTACCTGTACTTTTCCGTCCTCGCGACCAATGGTCTCCAGACTATTCGATTAATGGCGATGATCACTAGGACCATGGCTACCAAGCCAATGATTGCGGAATCGAGTCGGCTCTCCGTTGCGGCCTGCGCTATGAAAAATCCAAGGCCTTTAAGTTGCACTTGCGTCATTCCGAATGTTGCATACTCTTCTACTGGTATGAAGTACCATGCGCCCCCCCATGCCAATATGCATCCCCAAATCAGCTCAGGATAAATCGCGGGCAACACTACTTGCCTGAGATATCGGGATCTGGTGATGCCATAGGCCTTCGATGCTTCTTTGATATCATTCGGTATTTGGTTAATCCCAGTAATTACTGCGAACGTCATCGCCCAGACCATTGCCGTAAAGATCAAGATTATCGAAGCAAGCTCCTGTCCGCCCTCGCCGGGGACTCGGGTCAGGACGAAAATAAAGACCGCAGGAAGGAAGCCTAGAACTGGGACCGATTGGAGAACGTCGAGTACTGGAAGTAGGACGTGAGAAGCTCTACGGCTCATCGCTGCCGCAATTCCATATGCAAGGGCAAAGCCCAGGCTAAGTCCGAAGGCTAATGTGAGACGGAGGAGACTGCGAGCCGCGAAGTACGGAAGGTTAATTGGATTCAGAGGATCCACGGCGTTCAGTTGAAGTGCTAGGGCTAGGTCCACCGAGACGCGCTTCCAAACTCACTCTTGGATTGGATAATGCGTTCGCTGGGCTACTGTCCTTATGTAAATACCTTCGAGCCCGCCTCCATGAAGGCTTGAGTGACGGGGTGATTGTCAGTCTAATCACTAATACACACTCTGCTTGACTAGACGGTTTTCCTACCAGTTACTCCTGTCCCGGACTGGCACAGCGACTAGGTTAAATCATGAAGCCGACCCAAGAGGGGGTGTATTCAGAGGGATCGAAGGATGGTTGAAAGTAGTCTACTTTTCGAGGAGGCACCGTATCTGAAGCTCACCGTAACGGGCAGGAAGACGCATCTGAGGAGGACCGTCCAGTTATGGTTCGCCTACGAAGACGGGAAGATCTTCTTTCTCGCACACAAAGGCTCCCAATGGTGGAAGAACCTCTCCCGCAATCCAAAGGCTGAGATCGAGGTTCTAGAAGTCGCATTCCAAGGCCTTGGTAGACTAGTACCGGACAAACTGAGCAAGATCTATAGTCTCTTCAGCACCAAGTATGGACTAGACCAGATGGAACGATGGTACGGGGGAAGGAAGAGGTCGCAAAGACAAGCGATAGAAGTAGAGGTAGGGCGCGTAATCGGCAAGAGGCCGGAAGCTTCGAGACCGCTAGAGTCAATTATCAGCATCGCGTAAAGACGGATTCTGGCCGGGTAGAGAATCTTTGGCGTACGGTCTAGCGGAAGGTCTCAGAAAGTCTGCGGGGAAACTCGCCCCGAAGAGTAAGAAAGCAGCAATCATAGTCGGCACATTTGGTAGCCACTTCAAACTCAACGAGGCTCTCGAAAAGATCAAGCAGAATGGATTCAATTACGAAGTTGAGAAAGGACACACGGTCAAGATTTTCCTGGGGAAAAATACGACCGAAAATGCGGAGAAGGTTCGCAGTATCATACGTGAACACTACGGCTACGTTGAACCACTCTAGAAGCTAGACTCAATCCTATAGAGTCTATTTATGGATCTGTTCAGTAAATCATTGCGCTGCTAGTCGCTAGTCTCTTCTTGTCAGAAATATAGGCGCATTCCTTCAAACCTTTCTTCCGAGCCAGAACATAAGCGAAGCATTGAAAGTAGAAAGCCAACTCGACACCTCGTAAGACAAGATCTCTTGATCGGGATTGAATGCTCAATGTTCGAAGATGAGACTTCCGCAATCCTTCGGAAACTGCATGAGTCTTCGGGTCATAATCGGGATTCATACAGACAATATTGTCTGTTTTCTTGAGGGAGAATAAGTAAGCGTGTCCGAATTCCTCCGGATACTGACAAGTTGCGGGTAGGCCAAGAACCTCATTGAACTTCAATCCTCCATAGTAGCCAACGGCATGCTCTAATCCGGATCCGATAACAGTGAACGAAGTCGGGATCGATCGCTTTGCCGCCTTCTCCGCCCAGGTCCAAGCGCCAGCTAGCGTCTTGTTAACGTCCAGCGTTTTAGGCAGCTTTCCAAGCAAGAATCCGCACGCCAACAAGCTCGAAGTATAGCTCGATGTCCCCGCAGTGGGTACATTCTCCTTGTGATGATCGAGAATTAGGGTGTCGTCGCACTTGAGCGCAAGAGGACTGTACGGATCGGATGTCACCGCTACAACTGCTCGGGCTTTACGTCTCAATTTCTTTGCGAGTTTTATGTTCGTCTTTGTTTTTCCGCTGACAGAAATTATGACGATATTCTTTTCCTCT
>VBBA01000098.1 GCA_005888675.1 Candidatus Bathyarchaeota archaeon
TGGAATTCCATGATGAATTGGACAGCTTAACGCACCTTTTTCAATCTCCAAATCAGCATCAAGACCCTACAGGATAACAGGAGAGCCCAGAGTTCACGCTAGAGATTGACGACGCCGGAGTCGGCGATCTACTCTACGGAGTAGTAATCGGTGCACACAGACGCGAAACTGGTGAATTCATGTACGACATAATACCAGTCGCTTACTTCCAGGAACCCGACTTCAAAAAGAAACTTTACCTCAAAAAGGCAACCGAGCTAACCAACAATCTCCTAAACAAGATGAAACTAGGCAGCGATGAAACGATCGAGATATGCAGCAGCTTCCTCTTCGACGAGACAAGACCGGCACTCTGGGATCAATATGGCAAGGAAAGAGTGAAGGTCGCACAGATCATTGGACAAGCACAGGACAAGGTCGAGCTGGCCTATATTGACGAGATCAGGAATCTCGGCTACGAGCCGATACGCGAGCGAGACGACAAGAGAGCCAAGAGCTTCTTCCACATGCTACGATGGGTAAAAAACGATCCAAGAAACAGACTGCCATATGCTAAGACGGGATGGCCAAAATTGAAACGATACCTGACACTCCCGCAGAAACGCCAGATCTATTCCTCCCAGGACTGGACCCGTGATCAAAACCAAGGTCCGCGTCAGCATTAGACCCGCAGTCCCAAGCGACAAGGGACCAATCCTCCAAATCTCGAAGCACATCTGGTCCGGACACGATTACATACCCAAAGTCTGGGATGACTGGATCAAAGACAAGAACGGAAGAATAATGATCGCCACAGTTCAAGGAAGACCTGTTGGTGTGGCTCACATGTTCTTTCAAACTAGACCTGTCGCGTGGCTGGAAGGAGTCCGAGTCCACCCGGACTATCGAGGATTAGGGATCGCTGGGAAGCTTAACCGGAAACTTGTCGACTATGCTGCCAGC
>VBBA01000099.1 GCA_005888675.1 Candidatus Bathyarchaeota archaeon
CCGGATCCTGAAATCTGGCAGAATGGTCGATTTCGAGGGAAAGAGTCTAGGCTTTATTGACGAAGAAGGAAATATTTTCGATTACAAAGATGGACGACAACTCGCCTTTTACGAAAACGGAATATTGAGAGATGTGGACGGTGCAGTAGTGGCCCTCGGACAAGAACCTGCAGGAGCCAAACCCGTCCTCCCAGACAAAGGACTCATTCCGAGCGCTGCGGAACCGGAGACGGAGCCGAAAAAGCCGAAGCCAAAGAAAGCAGCCAAGAAGCCCGCACCAGGACTGCTCTGGTCGAAGAAGATCTTCGAAGAACTCTAGATCCGAGCCTGGGACGCCATCATTCCTGGGGAATAAATGGATAGAATCCTCTTTTGGCTGTCCTAAACTACGTTAGCATCGCAGTCTTTCTCATCGTATACGCCCTGATCGTACTCCGTAACCTCAGATGGTTCCATCTTCCCATATGGACAGTAATGCTTGCCGGCGCCGTCGCAATGGTCTTCCTAAACGCAATACCATTGGATGCAGCATATCAATCAGTTAATCTGAACGTGATCTTCTTCCTGATCGGAATGTTCACTATAGTAGCAGCCATGGATCTCTCCGGACTCTTAGAATACTCAACTCTGCGGATAATAGAGATCGCTAAGACACCAGGCAAAGCCTTCGCACTGATAATCGCAGGAATGAGCGCAATGGCCGCATTCCTGATGAACGACACGCTCGCACTAATGGCCACTCCAATAATGTTGAGTCTCTCAAAGCAGATGAGAATCCGGCCAACAGTGCTACTGATCGCATTAGCCATGGGCATAACTATAGGCAGTGTGTTTACTCCGGTAGGCAATCCACAGAATCTTCTCATCGCGTTATCAAGTGGTATCCCAAATCCATTCTTCAACTTCCTCTACTACCTCCTCCCACCCACACTTGTTTGCATCCTCGTCACATACCTGATCCTCAGAGTCTTCTATCGAAAAGATCTAGCGATGGCAGGCCTCGACGGGCTAAATGAAGAGCCGAAGAAGGCGATCAAAGACGCAAGACTGGCTCGAATATCCGCTTACACTATCCTCATCGTAATAGCAGGCTTCTTCATTGTCGGGACCACCCGATTATTGGGATTCGACTCAAACGCCAACCTCGGCACAGTCGCCCTTCTCGGCGCGACGATAATCTATCTAGTGAGTAGTCGCAGACGTGAAATCCTCGCCTCGATCGACTGGGGAATAATCATCTTCTTCATCAGCCTCTTCATCGTCACCGAAGCCTTCTGGCGATCAAACCTACTCCAAACATTCATGACCTATTTCCCGGGCCCTCTACAAACCAATCAAGGAGTCACACTGGGCGTAGTGATCACATCTAGCGTTGTACTCAGCCAGTTCCTGAGCAACGTCCCCTTCGTCGCGGTCTACATCAAAGCATTGCAAGCGGCAGGGTTCACAGGCTCAGATGTGAAGGTCTGGATGGCTCTTGCCGGTGCGAGCACGTTAGCGGGCGGACTCACAATCCTAGGTGCTGCAAGCAACGTGATAATCCTCGAGCAGGCCGAGCAGAGAGGTGAAGGATTCGGATTCCTGGAATTCCTGAAAGCGGGAATACTCGTCACGGTCCCGAACATTCTCATACTATGGCTCTTCCTCATCATCTTCTAGCTCTCAACCATCACTAACAGAAGCATTCCGTTGACAGAAACATACCAAAAAAGTCCTCTGAGAGACTATCGCATTGACTGTACAATAGCTTTGACTAAAATACACTCCCCCAGTCAGCCCTTGGAATCAGAAAAACAGGGAGAAAAAAGGAACAGACAAAAATTTGATTCCATTAGGTATACCACTAAGTAGACGACAACTCGGACTAGTAGCGATAGCAATCGCTGCAATCTCAGCGATGATAACACCATTCCTCTACCATGCGCCTTCACAGACACAAGCAACCATACCACCACCCACGACAGGATCGAACAACAACAACGGCAATAGCAACAATGCTAACAATGGAAGCCAAGGAACCAATACAAGCACAGGGAATAAGCATGGAGGCGGAGACTCCGATACTGACAACACCGGAACAGGAGACTCGGATACTAGTAGTGATACTGGTTCATCCTCGACACATGCTCATCAACATGGCAACGATCAAACCGGTTCTGCAGACTCTCACTCGCACAAAGTCCATACTGACACCGACTCGGATGATTCTCTAGATCCAACCAGCTCAAGCGTACAATCAAACCAAGTCCACGGACATAATCATGGACAGGTCGAGGATCAGGACCATGACCATGACGATCGTGGACCTTGAATTATTCTACCAAACACAATCGATCTTTACCGGTCTAACATTCTGCCCATCGCAACAACCACGCTAGCTAGTCAGCTAAACATCCAAATTTCCCAATTCTGTTTTTTAATGTAAGGTTTAGAAGCCGCCTGCGTTGGCTCCATCTTTTATAGAGGTACTGTATGAAAAATGCCTAACCAAGGAGAAAAAGCACCATCATTCACTCTTCCAGACACTGAGCGAAAACAGAGAAGCCTCCAAGAACTACTCAGCCCCAAAGGAGCCACGATACTCGCCTTCTACCCCGGCGCATTTACAGGCGTCTGCACAAAAGAAATGTGCACCTTCCGAGACACTCTAACCCAACTAGGCAATATCAACGCGAAAGTCGTGGGAATAAGCGTAAACGATCCATTCTCGAACAAGGCCTTTGCTGAAAAGAATAACATCAACTTCCCCCTGCTTAGCGATTACAATCGAGACGTGGTCAAGCAATACAACATAGCACTGAACGACTTTGCAGGATTGAAAGGATACACTGCGGCAAAGAGAAGCATCTTCATCCTAGACTCACGAGGCAATGTCAT
>VBBA01000208.1 GCA_005888675.1 Candidatus Bathyarchaeota archaeon
GAAGCCTAGTCGTGTGGACACCAAGCGGCGAGTACGCATGGGTTTCACGTAAGACGGTCATGGATTTGGGCCAGTAATGGTCCGCGACCGGTGGGATTTGAACCCACGATCTTCGGGTCTCCCCGTCACTTGTGGCGTCGGAGCCCGATGTCCTATCCTGGCTTTCCTCACCCGTACAATCCCGTGATCGCCGTGGTGATCTAGACTACGGTCCCATTGGCCGTGCACGTTTCTGGTTCACGAGATAAAAAACCAATGGATGCAGAGCTAGAAGCTTCTGTTATGTTGGTTTCCAAGCTATTCCGCGTAGGTCTGTTGTTACGCCTGTCGCCAGAGTATTGAAAGATCCGCTGGAATAGCTAAGCATCGTCCCGCCGTTTCCGACAATCGTTGCGGTCGCGCCGGACCATGCCAGCGAAAAGAGCCCGTTGTTAGTTCCGG
>VBBA01000209.1 GCA_005888675.1 Candidatus Bathyarchaeota archaeon
TGTCACGGTCGTTCCGTCCCATCGAAGGATTGAGCCGTTAGCTCCTGAGATTAGGGCGTATTGTCCATTCGGGTTCCATGCCACCCCGTAGAGATCGTTCGTAGTGCCCGAGTTGAGGATTGCGACTGTTCCGCTCTGGTACGTGAACAGTGCACCGCCGTTTCCAACGAGTAATGCAGTGGTCCCGGAAGGATTCCAGCTGATTCCCTGAATCTGATGCGTGTTCGGGTCGGTGATACGGGTCAAACTTGTCCCGTCGTATTTCAGGAGGTCACCGTCTGTGCCACCCATGAGTGCGTAAGAGCCGTCCGGATTCCACGCAACAGTGTTCAAATCGTTTCCAGACGACATCACACCACTCGTCGATATCTGCGCAAGCGTTGTACCGTCCCACTTGAGGAGAACGGCTGAGTCTCCGACAATAAGTGCATATGAGCCGTCGGGCTTCCAGGCGATCAATCTTAGAGCTGTCGTGACTGGTTGCCCGATCAATGTCATAGTCCCATTCTGATACTTGTACACCTGTCCACCGAACGAGGTCACAAGTGCATACGCGGGTGGATTGGAAGAGGTTCCATTGATTTGGAAGGTCACAGTTGTGGAATGGGTTAATGACCCACTCGTCCCTGTAACGGTTACACTGTATGATCCCGTCGTTGCCCCGGTGCAGGAGAGGGTCGAGGTCACTGATCCACCACTTGTTGGAGTCACATTTGATGGGCTCAGACTACAGGTCAAGCCAGATGAGGGGGATATTGTAGCGGTTAAGGCGACTGCACTGTTGAACCCTTTCTGACTGCTCACAGTTATCATGGATGTACCGGCGACGCCAAGGTTTGTTGTGACTGAGCTAGGATTGGCGTTGATCGTAAAATCTGGCGCAGCACCGACATTGTACGTGACGATCGCATTGTGCGACAATGAACCACTAGTCCCTGTTACTGTTACCGTGAAAGAGCCCGATGCTGTCGATGACGCGGAGCATGAGAGCGTGCTAGTCCCAGAGTTTCCGAGCGTGACGCTAGTTGGTGAGAGCGTGCACGTCGTAGTGCCTGAGGCTCCGCCCGTCACTGTCGAGGTCAATGAAACGGGTCCTGCGAAACCGTTCAGGCCGGTCGCTGTGATCGTGGATGTTCCAGCTGCTCCTCCAGCGATGATACTTACACTCGTTGGGCTGGCTGAAATTGTGAAGTCTTGGACGGTGTATGTGACTGTGGCAGTGTGTGACAAGCTTCCACTCGTTCCTGTTACTGTTACTGTGTATGTTCCAGCTGAGCCAGAACAGGAGAGCGAGGATGTGGCTGAACCACCAGAGGGTGTTGTGACACTCGTCGGGTTCAAGTTGCACGTCAAGCCTGTGGACGGCGACACTGACGCAGTCAATGATACGGCACCGTTGAATCCGTTCAAGCTAGATACGGTAATCGTCGAGGTGCCGGCAGTTCCTGCGTTGACCCTGACTGAGGTTGGACTTGTGCTGATCATAAAGTCGGGTGCGGCTCCAACATTGTATGTCACAGTCGCGGAGTGTGAGAGCGAACCGCTAGCACCTGTCACTTGAACCGTGTAGGTTCCGGCAGTATTGGAACCGAGGGATAGTGTCGATGTTGCGGACCCTCCACTTGCAATCGTTAGACTGGATGGAGATACCGTGGCGGAGACACTGTTGGATGATGGTGTAACTGTCAACGCAACCGTCCCAGTGAACTGTTCAATGCTCGATAGTGTCACGGTTGCACTCGTAGACGAGCCTGCTGCACTCGAGACAGTCGATGGATTGATGGATATTGAAAAGTCGCCGACATGAACAGTTACAATGGTCGACCTTGTCAATGTCCCATTCGAGGCCGAAACCGTAACGGTGTAAATGGCCGTAACGGACGAGACGAAGGTACAGATGGATGAGGCGGACGGGGTGGATGAGGAGAGAGTTATGCTTGATGGACTGCACGAGGCAGAGAGCCCGGAGGATGGATTGACTACAGTGGTTATAGTCAGCGTACCAGCGAATCCTGAAGATCCAGTTAGCGTAGCGGTTGTGCTTCCGGAAGTGCCCGAGTTGAAAGTAACACTGGACGGGCTGGCCATGATCCCAAAATCTGGTGCCGGCTGAGAAGCCGTGACGGTGACGTTTAACGCGGCTTTATGGCTCAAACCACCGCCAGCATTGCCCGCTACAGTCACAGCATACGTCCCGGGCCTGTCCGATTTGACTTGGAGAAGAGAGGATGCGGAACCGTTTACCGGGATGGAGACGCTCCCGGCGCTGAAGGCGAAGCTGAGTCCTTTTGAAGATGACGTGGCCGATAGACTCACTCCACCAGAAAACCCGTTCAGGCTTGTCACAGTGATAGTTGAAGAGGCAGAACTCTTGGCCACGAAACTTAGCGAGGAGGGATTCGCATTGATGGAAAAGTCGGAAACCTTCACTGTGACAGTTGTAGATCCACTCAACGACCCACTCACCCCGGTCACATTGACAATGTAGTTCCCCCAGGTGATAGATGAGACGGTCAAGGTGGAGCTGGCTGTTCCTCCCTTCGGAACGTTGAAACTCAACGGGGTAAGCGAAGCAGTCAAGCCGGACGAGGGTAAGATAGATGCGGATAATGAGACGGTCCCAGTAAAACCGTTCTGGCTGTTGACAGTTATCTTTGAAGTTGCAGAGTGACCTGACACGAGGCTGACACTTGCTGGACTAGCCGAAACCGTAAACGATGGATTGGGCGGCGGGGAACTGCCTGTAATTGTGAAACTATCCTTGTATGTTTGTCCACCCGTATTGACGAACGTGCTCAGAAGAGAAGAACTTGTGATGGTGAACAATGAGTAACCAAGTGGGGTCCCAGTTGAACAGCAGTACGCTGCGAAATATCCGGTGTTCGGCTTCGATACGGTCTTCCCACCTCCCTCTCCACCCGTCCCGTCAATCACATAGACAGTGCCGGCTCCCTTGGTCAGAGACGAGCTTGGATTGGCGACACATGATGAAACATAGGTTCCATCCGTTGCGCAGGTCAACTGTTTGCTCCTCTGATACGTGTGGTCGTGCCCCTGAAGGATCAGGTCCACCCGCTTGTTCATCAGCATCGTAAGAAACGACATGGGCACCTCGCAGCCCTGTGAACCGGTGCCGATACAGATCTTGTGCATGACAACAATTACCCATGGAATTGCGTTGCTTCGAGCATTGTCGACTGCATTCGCGACCCAGTTGTAATTGGCAGTCCC
>VBBA01000210.1 GCA_005888675.1 Candidatus Bathyarchaeota archaeon
ATCCTTTGCCTGAGAGACTTATGCTGCCCGGAGAGTGACCAGGAGTATGGAGTACCGACAAGGTTTCTCCTCCAAAACTGATAGTATCACCTTCTTTCAGGTACATGTCTGGCTTTGGTGGCGGCGGGACTTCGAACCCCATGAACTCTCGAACTCGCGATTGCATCGATTCTAGCATCGAGAGATCGTCCTTGTGAATGGCGAACTTTCGCCCAGTACTCTTTCTAACTCCATTGACGCCGAGCACGTGATCGAAGTGCGTGTGGGTTGCGATGATCAGCTTGGGCGTAACATTCAGGTCCTTTAGGTAGCGAAGAATTCTTTCGGGCTCGTCTCCTGCGTCAACTATCAGGGCTTCCTGTTTGGCCTGGACGATGTAGCAATTAGTTTGTAACCGTCCCACTACTAGGATGTGGACCTGGATAGATTCCCGGGTTCTTGTCAAGGCATGTTTACACTCGTGCCGGTGCCGTCTGGGATGTAAAGACCTCTTTTAACCGTGAGGTCTAGCTGGATGACGGTGACACTGATGGCTACGTCTCATAGGATCGTCTTTGGTGATTGCAAGAGTATGCGGGAAATACGTGACGACTCTGTTCATTTGATGGTCACCTCTCCACCGTACTATAATGCTCCTTTCGATTATCCCGGACTTTTCAAGGATTACGATGAATTTCTGGGTTTGATGCATGATGTTTCTTGTGAGCTCTATCGGGTTCTTGCTCCTGGCAGAGTAGCATGTTTCGTTACGGATGATATGCTGGTGGACGGTGTCAAGTATCCTGTTGTGGCTGATGTTACTCGGTTGATGATGGAGGCGGGCTTTCGGTATAGGGACCGAATTGTCTGGGTCAAGCCGAAAGGATACGTTAGAATCAGTCGACGTAGCGGAGTTGTCCTGCAGCATCCGTATCCGATGTACTATTATCCTGACAATATTCAGGAGAGCATTTTGATCTTCCAAAAGGGGAAGTTTGACTATTCCTATATCCAAACACTCGCGAAGCGGCGCTTGGAGAAATCAAGGGTGGACGTAAAAGAGTACAATGGTCAGGAATGGTATCTGACGGTTTGGAACATTACCAACGTACTCCCTTTCAAAGGGAGAGCGGAGGAGGGCATAGCCGCGTTTCCGGACGAAATCCCGAGGAGACTCTTGAAACTTTACAGTTTTGCTGGCGAGACAGTGCTGGACCCTTTCGCGGGATCTGGAACCACACTAAGAGTTGCGAAGGAGCTTGGCCGGAACAGTTGGGGATTCGAAGTGGACCTTGAACTCAGGGACACAATCCGAAGGAAACTAGAGACAACAAATGGAAACGGAAAAGTCACGTTTCAACAACGGAAGGACGCTCGAAAATTGAGAAGTTTGATCCGAGAAAGCGTCAAGCGGCGAAAGTCAGTAGCGCTGACCCATATGGCTTAGTTGCTCCAGTAGGGTTTGGTCGCGATAAACTGCAGCTTCGCCTCGAGCAGATCACCATAGAACTCCTCATCCGATTCTTGCATTTTCGACAATACTCTGCTGGCCGTTTGGGGACCGATTCCATACACGGATTGTGCGACGATGGCTCGTTTCCCGTAGGAGATTACTAGATCAGCGGATCGTCTCGCTTTGACCAATGCTTTTTGCATGTCTTCTTCCATCTTCTCCTTCTTCATCTTCTTCGCCAGGGCCCCGGTTACGTACCCGCTTGACCAGAAGAGTGGAGCGAGGAGGTGGGAGCCACAGTTTTGACATGCAGGCCTGTTAGGTATCTCAGCGATCATTGTCTCCCTCTGCAGGATTCCGCATTCGAAGCATAGCAGGTCGATTGTCCGGCCCTCTATCGCAAGTTTCAATCTTGCCAGATTATCTCCTTCTACGTTTTCTGGAGCGATCAGTTCAGGAATGTCCACGTGCCGATAGAGTAGATGATATGCGAGTGGAGTGGGTTTTTCTGCTGATCGGAAGAAGACGACTTCCAGCTTCTTCTCTCTGATGTCTTTGAAGATCTTCTTGACTGTTTCAAAATCTGCTCGTTCTGTCAATGCTTCGCGCATTGTCTCATCGTAGATTGGAGTTAGGCGGAACTTTAACGCCAGCTCTTTGAGGGCTTCTCCGTACATTAGTCGGCCTCGTGCTAGAGCGCCGAATCTTTCTGCGATGAATTTCATGTAGTATCCCCATGGAAAGTGTCTGTGCAAGACTCCATGGCATGCGCCGTTCAGTACTTGATCGGAGACGCCGAAGACATCGTTTGTGAATAATAATTCGAGGTTTAGATCTGCGGTGTCGGCGACCATCTCGTACAATATGCGGTAGGCGTCGTTCCACCACATTCTGACGAGACCTTGTCGTCTGAAGAGTTCCTCGATAACTTCGCCGAGCGTGTTGTTGACAATGTCTCCATGGGATGTGTGGACGATTATGTACCGGTCGAATCCTTCGATGACGATCCGATCGTCTGTGGGAACCGGACATCCAGTCTTTTTATGCGCCCAGGTCTCTTCGACTGCTTTCCTTGTGCCGTAGGGGTCGCTGGGCCATTCCGAGGTGAGCCTCTTGACCGTGGGCTCGACGTCATCCTGGCTGGATAGTTGTTGGTCGATTTTTGCTCTGTAGGAGCCTACTCTCAATCCGAGTTCCATTGGGACAGGTAGTATCTTACCATCCCATCCTGGGACCGCCGCCGTAGGATCGGTAATCGGAAGGACGTACACGCGTCCATCATCGGCTATTTGCTTCATCTGCCAGGTTCTTCCTTTGATGATGAAGTTCAAGCCGACCCGAGCGTTCTCCATCATGAACTCCTCTCCAAGTATCCCGATAGCCTGGTTGTTCGTTAGATCGACGACGAGGTATCGTCTCTCGTCGGGGATCATGCTCAGGTTCTCGTAGTAGTACGTCCTAGTACGACCTGTGCGATAGAGTGTTTCGCCGTCGCGTTTGAGCTGACCCATCTTTCTCTGGTAATCGATCACTTGTTCGAGCTGTTTCTCGTCGAGCTTGGAATATGGGTATGATCTGCCTAGGATAGTTTTCACATTTGAGAGCTGGACGGATCCTTCGGAGTCCATGAGGAGACCGGCGACCTGATGAGCCAAAACATCTAGTGCGCCGACCGGGACCTTGGTGGGCTCTATACGTCCCTCCTGTGCTAGTTCGATTACTGCAACTGATTCCAGGAGGTCTTCTGTCGAGACGGCAACGAGGATACCTTTCGATGTTCTGGTCAATGTGTGGCCGGATCGGCCCACCCGCTGGACGAGACTGTTCACTTGTCGGGGCGACATGTATTGAATGACTAGATCCACGGAGCCGATATCGATCCCAAGTTCAAGAGTACTGGTTGTTACCATACCTCGGACCTCGCCGGCCTTGAACGCTTCTTCCGCTCTGATCCGTTCCTCCTTCGGTAACGAGCCGTGATGTACCATTATTTTCCGATCGAGCGTGTTGAACCTCGACCCGAGGATCTCAGCCGTCCCTCGACTATTCACAAACACTAAGGTTGAGTCGTGATCTTCGACGAGGTCCGCGACAAGTGAGAGTCTTGCAGCGGCCTCTGGTGCGGTGTAGAGTCGTCGGGCGAGTGCTTGATCGGCCTCAGTAGGGATCGGATATTCGACCCAGTACTTCGTATCCTTACTCAGTGGAATCTGGATTATCCGGACATTCTCACTTCCTCCTAGGAAAGAGGCGATTTCTTCAGGATTTCCGACAGTTGCTGATAGTCCGATACGTTGGAAAGGATGACCTGTAGCCTCTCTCAGCCTCTCCAGTCCGACAGTGAGTTGGACGCCTCGACGGTCGCCTGCTAGT
Organism: Candidatus Bathyarchaeota archaeon; assembly: GCA_005888675.1. Lineage (GTDB taxonomy): Archaea > Thermoproteota > Bathyarchaeia > 40CM-2-53-6 > 40CM-2-53-6 > BA-13. The sequence goes on from VBBA01000210.1 coordinate 3,806, forward strand.
TCATGGATCTCGTCGACTACTACTGCGCGGACGTGTTTGAGATGGTCCCGCATTCTACTGCCGGGAAGGATTGCCTGGAGGGTTTCAGG
>VBBA01000211.1 GCA_005888675.1 Candidatus Bathyarchaeota archaeon
GAGCCGATTACTTCCTCGGCCCATGGGAACCATCCTGCGCTCTCGACGGCAAAGTGAGACGCCAAGGTCTTGGCAAATTTGACTACATCCGCCTCCTTCACTCTGGGCGGGATCATGTTCAAGATCAAATGGGCAGGCTTGCCAAGTGTGCTGGCAACTTCAACCATGACACTGGTCCCGAAAACGTCCTGCTGGTCGACCCTGGAGACGATGATTTGGTGGTCGCAAGCTCCGATCGCGAGTAATGTGCTCGGTTCTATTCCAGGATGTGTATCAATCAGAATATAGTGTAGTCCCAAACGGTTACCAAGTCGAGCAAGCGCCTCCGAGAAGTACTCTAGTTCGAACCCGCTCTTGATCGTTCTCATTATTTCAGATATTTTTACGCTTGCAGGTGCATAGTAGACTTCTCCACCGTTCTTCAATCCGAGCTTTTCGGTCATTCTGACCGATGCAGCCTCAATTGGAGCGACGCCGGCTAGGACATCGTTTATCGTGAATCTCAACTGTGTTGGGTCAATACCGAAGAAAGCGTGAAGTCCTGGGCCTTCAAGATCCATGTCCATCACTCCAACCCTTCGCCCCTTGATTGCGAGTGCTACAGCAACGTTCGCGGCGATCGTGCTCTTTCCTACTCCGCCCTTGAACGAGTGTATTGCTATTGTTCTAGCCATTTTCATCCTTCGTTTGGGTTTCTTTCTTGTTCTTCCACTTTGTCGTCTTCTGTTCCAGCTGGGATTGGAGGGATTTGAAGAAGTCGTCACTCTTGACTTGGTCCGCCTGTTTCTTGACTGCTTGGACGTCTAGGGTGACTCCGCTGGATGCGACTTTTCGCTTGACTAAGACCAATGCAGCCGAGGCGAAGATGATTGCTACTAGCATGGGGAGTATCCACGAGTATGTGTCTAATACGGAAGCTGAGGGAATGTTTACTATGCCGAGAATTGACGCGGCGCCCGAGTTGCCGTAGGAGTCTGAGGCTGCGACAGTTATCGTCCAGGTTCCGGATGGGTCTTTTGGTCCTGGGTTGTAGCTTCCGATCCAGGCTCCGCGGGCTTGGTCATAGGTTAAGTCGAAGGGGTTTCCGATTGTTTGTCCTTTGTTGAAAATTGATGCTCTGACGCTTCCTTGGTTGTAGGTTGCTCCGTCAGGGGTTGTGACGGTCGCGGTGATGACGACTGGTTCGCTGGAGGTGTAGCTGGTCTTGGACAGCGATGCGATGACGGCGAGTTGGGCTGGGAGAACGGTGAAGGTGTTGGTTTTGATGGATGCTGGTCCAGTGTTTCCGTAGCTGTCGTCGATAGTGTTCGCGTCGAGGGCGGGGGAGATTGGTCCGGCTGAGATGTCGAGGGGAAGCTTGTAGGACGCAGTGAATAGGCCTTGGACGGGGTCGTAGGATGCGGTGGAGAAGAATGATGTGCCGTGGTCTGTGATGCGGACTAATGCAGTTCCGGATTGAACTGGCAGGCCGCTTGCATAGGAGGCGTGGAATCTGAAGTCTACGGTGGCTGTCCTTACTGCGATCGTTGGAGTTATGGTTAAGCTGTCAATTGTTACTGTTGTCCGGTCTATGGTGAATGTTTGTGTGTCCTGAGGGTTCTTCTGAGGAGTGTTTTTCCCGGCAAGTGTGACGTTGTATGTGCCGAGTGTGGTGTTGTTCGCGATGTGCCACTTGTACAGGAAGGAGCCGTCGAGGCCCGTGAGGTTCCATGCTGGGAATCCCTGAGTTGATGATCCACTTCTTGTCAGTCGGATGGTGACATTGTCGGAGGGTAGATAGCCGAATGCTCGGGTGGAAGCGATGTAGGTTCTATTGTAAGCTTGACTATCTGTTAGTCCGACTAGGAAGGTTCCGGTTGCGACGGTGGGTTTTACGACTGGGAGTGTCTGAGTCACGTTGATGTAGTAATTTCCGACGAGTGTGATGTTGGTTGTGAAGTCGTTGGGATAGTTGGCTGTGATTAGCCATGAGGATTGGGTTGAGGCCTGTGATTTTACGAGTGTCTTGTTGTTTCTTGCCGGGTCTGTGACTGTGATGGTGAAGGTGTAGGGTGAGGGGAAGATTGCGTTGGTTACGTTTAGTGTGAGGGTGACTCCTGTTCGTGTTTCTTGGACGCGGCTGGGAGTGGTTGTGAGGGTGTAGGTTTCGCCGGCTGCGGCTGCTGTGGTTATGGTGGCGGAGACTCCGATGAGAAGAAGGCACGTTGTAAAGACTAGATAGAGAATCTTTGACAAGTACGAGGGCTGTGCCTTGGAGTTCTTATCAGGAATTGAAGTTGTGTTAGAGTTTGCAAGAAGGGTTGTGTCACTGTGTCATCTATTGATGGGTGGCCGTGGGAATAGCAAGATAATTCCGCGCGGGGACGGGAGTGCGAGGCACAGGGGCTGGTCGAGATCCGTAACGCCATCGTACAGGTAGGAGCAACAGACGGGGCAGTACTGGAGCTCAACCATTGGCCACTATGCCAGCGTTTCTATTGGTGGATGTGTTGCTGGCTGATTATGCGGAGAGGCGAATGAAGATGGGAGGTGCATGTGAAAGTGAATGTATTCGTCCGTGTGGCTGCAGAAAAATAATGAGGGGTGGGGGCCATAATAATTTTCACAGGGGAATTTTGAAAGTGCCTGTAAAACTTTTTTTCTATCGAAGATTGTGGCCGGCCAGGGTACTGAAGCGGGCCTGGAAGGACCCATATGGACGGATTTTTAGTGGATGGTCTAAGGGACTTTTCCGGTGGACCCCGAATATATCTAGTCATTAGCGGGACGATTCGGATATGGTTTCTAGGTTACATCAGTCTCTAACGATGCTCTCCCGGAAGACCCGAGACGTGATGTGTTTTGGTCCTGGAACTCAAGACATGTAGGGTGAAAAACAGTCGATACGTTCTGATCCCAAGAGCGTTGGCCCTCGGACTCGATATCGGGGATCAAAGCATTTTCAGTTTGACGATCGAGGAATCCGAAGGAACCGTTCGACTAGTCTATCTTCACGATAACAGTCGATCGGATGATCATGAATAGACTGGATCATAGGGTTTGCTTGATCGATTCGGCAGGATATGCGTCCCCGAGACTATGCAGTCCTTAATCCAGCTACTCGGATATCATGGCCTAGGTTACAGTAGTCTCTACTTCTACGGGTTGACAAGTCTGGAAAGTAGAACACCGAGGACTGGAAAGCAAATGGCAGACTCTGCATGGTTCACTGGTATTCTTATCGTGGCAGTCCTAGAGATGGCTCTCTATGCTGGAGCCGTCTTCTTCGCCTACAGACTAACCAAGCTCACAGGATCTTTCCGATCATGGACCATGATCATAGCCGCGTTATTGCTGACTACAATCTCTGGTCTAAGCGGATTATTCGTAGTGCTAACAAGCCCTGACGCGATCACGGCACTCGTACAGTCGATAGGCACCCCTTGGATCATGATCAGCTACGCGATGAGCATCTCAACATGCCTCCTGTACTTCTTCGGAACCCACGGACTCGTCAAGAACTTCCAGCAAGTAACAAAGAAAGCAGCAGGGCCACAGTGAATCGAGATTGAATGATTATTCCATGGATGAACGCACTCAGCAATCATTTCTCAAGGCTGTGCATGACAGCCTCTGCGACGGGATACAGACTTTGCTGGGAAAGAGCACGCTTGATGCGTTGATCGCAAATTATCACTTGGACGAGTTAACGAATGCTCCGCAAGAGTTGCATAATCAACTCTCACATATTTTCGGTTCAGGAGCAGTTGTACTAGAGAGAATTATCGTGAAAGAGTTGTACAATGCATGCGACTTGTCCTTCGAAGATACGCAACCGTTCAACTTCAACCTGGGTGACCGCCTTAACGTTGCCCGTAGACAGTTCATGGTCAAAACCGTATGGAGAGTGGAAGGTATTGGTGGAGCAAACTAGGAACATACTAGAGAGACTATTGTCCTCCGATGTAAAGGCAGATCTATTGGTATTGTTTCACAAGAATCCTGGATTGATCGATACGATGGAGGGCATAGGACGCCGGATAGGCCGGATGACAAGTGCTGTCGACGCTGAGATCCGAGATCTTGTTGAAATGGGATTGTTGAAAGTCAAGATCATTGGAGCAGCCCAGGTGTACTCTCTAGATAAGACTAGAGACAAGAGCATTCTAGAAGAGGCCGCCGTTCATATCAAGAGCATCAAATAAGAAAAAGGAGCATGTGAGAAAAAAAGAATGACTCGATTGAAAACTGGAATAACCGAATTTGATGAGATGCTGCGCGGGGGTTTCCTGGAGGGAGACGCTGTAATGGTGGCCGGCGCTGCAGGAAGCGGGAAGACCACACTCGCATTACAGCATCTTGTTAACGGAGCGAC
>VBBA01000212.1 GCA_005888675.1 Candidatus Bathyarchaeota archaeon
TTGAAGTCTGCTGGGTTCTGTCAAGTCTTTGGTTGCTCAGGTTGAGCCCCCGATCCCAGGCTTGACTGGCTGTCATCGACTCCAGGGATTACCACAGGCGTTGGATTCCCTTTCACAGCTTCATCTGACAGTCCCAATAGGCTGAACCTCAGCCCTGCGGACAATACGTTACGTGCAGCATTCACATCCCTATCCACATAGTAGTTGCACGGGGGACATTGTAGCGTTCTGCTCTCCTTGGAGAACACCATACGGTCTCCGCATACCGAGCACTTGCTAGTAGTCCCTTTCGGATTCACATGAACGACCGGTAGTCCTTCCCATGATGCTTTATACGATACTTGACGACCCATTTCATGGAAGGACCATGAGTTCAACCGGCCGCGATAGTAGCTGCCCTGACCGTTGCCTTTTTGATAGAGTCGCCGTATTCCTTTGATATTTTCTAGAGCGAGACCGAGACTGTTAGTCCTAGCATGATCGACAAGCTTCTTGGTGGCGTTGTGAAGAATCCATCGTGTCCTGTTTCGTTGTATACGTCCATACTTGCCAGCTATCCTGCGTCTTATCCGATGATCGTCTCGTTTGAACTTGGCAACCGTTCTTCGTGAGGAAGACTTGATCAGTGTCACTCTGGAGAGGTCATGAATGAGTGTATTGCCAAGTGAGTCTACTGCTGTTACATTGTTCAGGTTCCTGTCGATACCGAGCATTCCCTTTGGATGTAACAATCGGGTCTCTTTCGAGAAGGATACGCCAATCCTAGAACCTGTTAGAGTGGCTGAGCGTATTCTGATATTTGGCTGTCGGAGGACACGCAGCACATAATTGTTCAATATGATATGAAAGCCTCCGGGCAGAATAAGCTCGTCATCCTTGATCTTGACCCCATAGCAGATGGTCAATCCTGCACGACGACAATAAGGCACTCTCACTCTATGCTTCTTCGAGAGATTTCTATAATTCTTGAGTATGCCTGCTGCTCTGGAAATAGCGCATAGACGATATTCTGATCGTGTGCCGAAGATTTTCAGTCGATGATAGCTCGCGATACTGAGAGACTTGAGGGATGTCTTTGCCGTCTCTAATCCGATACCAATCGAGGCGTTGACCATCTGACGGAAGTGTTCCATTAGGTCGAGAAGCCCGGGCTCAGGCGGGTAGTATTGAACTACCGTCTTTACAGCTTCCAAGCCATGGACAAAATGCGGGATATATCAATAAGACAGACAGGGCATTGAAAGTGAACACGTCCAAGCACCGAAGACTTGACAGTGACGTTCCGAACAATAGTGACCAAAGCATCGCCCGCAGACTAGCGCTAGGCATGCAACCCTAGGACATCCAGAGTGCTGGCAGAACTGTTTCTTGAGATCGATATTCTGAAATCATGCTTTACCTGGCTATTGGGGTAGAGAGCATACTGGATGCATTGAGAGAGTGACGGGAAACTAATTCCGGCGAATAGTTTCTCTAGGTACTCCTACATATCCACGAATGATCTACCGCCCCTCACACACGCACCCATTATGATTACCAAACCCTACGACAGGGCCTTCGAACTCCCCCTCTCTGCCGAACAATTCGCCAGTATCAGAAACCGATACGAGTGGCTGAGGAAGACGGAGCTCTACCGTAACGGCCGCATGAAGAAAACGTTCGAGACAAAACAATGCTTGGACCGACTAGAGCAAGAGATGTCGTCCATGACGGATACAGTTCATACTATGAAAGTAAACCTTGGTTTCTCCAAAGACCCTGAGACACAGGGAGAGACGAGATGGAAGGAATACGGTGCAACCCTTCTCAGACTGTACCAGGCGTATGCGAAGAGGAACATTTCACTCGGCTTAAGCATCGGTCCACGACACGATCAGAACCTGGTGGGTTACACTGTTTCTACAGAGATGTCATCCGGGAGCACAATTGAGGACTTCAAGAAGAGACTGGGACTCTTGCTATCGCCGGACAGTGTCAAGCATGCCGTTGATCCGATTACCGTGTCCCTAGAGAGTGAAGGTGGCCAGTCACAGTTCCACCTAAACAAGGCTCAGGCTCAGGATTTCATCACCCTTGAAGACATTCCACTCGTTTTCAACTACTACAGGCAGATCGGCGACATCCTCTGCCGAGAGATACTTGGTAGAGGCCTGACAACACTTTGTGCCGTGGCCGATGGAGATGGAGAGTCCGTCATCCGACGGAACAATAGCAATGGAAGCAGAATCGTTGTCAATGATATTGAAGAGATCGGTCGGCTCATCATGGACTATGCCGTCTACAGGTTCGTTCCGGACGTCAACCAGCATAGCTCGACCTGTATCTCTCGCATTCCTATCGATTTCGACCGACCTACGACAATCGAATGGAAGAGCTTTGCAGAAGTCGTGAACTCCTTCGTTATATGGCTGAAGGACCAAGGATTCACTCCAAAGTTGAGGTTGACAGGTGGCCGTGGCGCTCAGGTCATACTCGGCATATCCATGGATCGGATTGCGCAGAATTACAAGACCATGTTCCCACGACCGTTGAAGTTTGACAGTTGGGTCAAGAAGGCGGGAGTAGCCGGCCTAATCAGTGCCCAAGCAACAGACTTCGTGAAGACACTCGCGATTGCTTATGCAACCCATAGAAAACAGAGACTTGGACTTTCTGCTCCAGTAACAGTGGAAGTCCATGACCTTAGCCAACGCTGGTGGAACATTCTCATAGACAGTTCGCGTGCTGCAGTTGACACCGGAGTGGTGGGACTGGGCTCGATCCATCACCGAACAGGCGCCGTCTGCATGCCCGTCGCTTCGGTGCCTCCATCGTTCAACCTCGAATCCGCCATCTCAGCGTCCTATTGTCCCGGCATGGAACCGGTAGAGTTTCAACCACGGTACAAGTCTCCGTGGATACAATTGATCGGCAGTCGACCATCTTTACTATTCGAGCCATCCATTTCATCTCGTGATAACCCGTTCAGCCTGGTCGAAGAGACGTTTGAGAAGCATGGATGGATTCCCAGCCAATATGTCCGTTTAACATCAGAAAGATTCATGGAACGATATTGCTGGAGTTAGAGGATCCGTCGGATCCTCTCCAGACCAAGTTTGACTGCTTGAGTTGGTTTAGATGACGCGAGCGTTCTTGGTTCGAAGCCTGAATAACTTGCCTTAGCTTGGGGTGGTTTCTAGGGCTTCTTTGGCTTAGACTTTACCAATTTTGACGCAAAGTTGTGGGAGATTATTTCGGCAGAACCACGTGGCTAGCTTCTCGATGTTACTAGTCAATAAATCCCTCCTCGTGACGATATACCGCCCGTCGATCACGATGAGCGATTGGAACGCTGGCGTCATTGCTGAGTTCCGCAGAAACCGTGGAAAGGTAGGCGGCCAGTTCGAAGGCGCACCCTTGTTACTCATCAATCACACTGGAGCCCGCACCGGAAAACCCCGGACTAACCCTGTGATGTATTTCAAGGACGGTCACCGCTACCTAGTCTTCGCTTCTAAAGGAGGAGCCGATACCAACCCTGACTGGTATCACAATCTCAAGGCTCATCCTGACGTGAAGATCGAAGTTGGGACTGAGACGATCGAGGTACGTGCAGAGGAAATTACCGGGGCCGAACGCAACCAAATCTACACGCGACAAGCCTCGCTCTACCCACAGTTCGCCCAGTACCAGCAAAAGACCAAGAGGATTATCCCTGTGATAGCGTTCGTGCCGAAGACCAGACGAAAGTAGCCTAAGCATCTCGTCTCTGTAACACACTGTATGTGGGCTAGTTGTGAACCGGCCGCTTAACCTGCCGTTTAGGGTTAGAGTCGGATAGTGAAGGAAAAGCCGGTTAGAATGTAATCGTGTAGGTCGATGTTAGAGTTGCACCTGTCGAGTCCGAGCCGTTAACTGTCAGCGTAAGACTTTCGCCTCGTTGGAATGCCACTATGCCCGTGAAGGTGAGTGCCCAATTCGTGGGGGAGCCGCTAATGTAGCAGAAGAGATTTGGAGTGTTATTGCAAGCAGTGAATGTATTGTACGTGTTGCCGAGGCTGTCGGATAGGTCTATTCCGTTTAGGGTCGTCCAGGGCGCCGAATAGCTCACGTGTGGCTGAATGTTCAGAGTCAGAGTGCTTGGAGTCGACGCATTGACCCCGTTGACTTGAATGTAACCCGATGTAGCAGATACGAAAACCAGACCGGCGCCAAGCGGAAATGGATAGTCTGTTCCGGCGGGGCCTGTTGGACCTGTTGCTCCCGTAGCTCCTGTAGCTCCCGTCGCGCCGGTCGGCCCAGTTGGACCAGTGGGACCAGTAGGC
>VBBA01000213.1 GCA_005888675.1 Candidatus Bathyarchaeota archaeon
TGCTCTTGAAGAGAAGGACCTGGCTAAACATATTGCTCGGTGGGTTTAGTGGCGGACTTCCGGTCATGTTCGGGTGGTCCGTGGTCACGACAGGGCCAGTGGGCAGTTTCAGTTTGCTTGCAGTTGCCATGGCAGGCCTCGTCTTCCTATGGATACCAGTCCACATATGGTTTCTCGCAGTGTCCTATCGAACCGATTACGAAAGGGTGGGAGTGC
>VBBA01000214.1 GCA_005888675.1 Candidatus Bathyarchaeota archaeon
CGAACGCGTGGAGAATGTTCAAACTCTCCAGTCCCTACCTGTTTCTCCTGTTCCTTGGCATGATAGTCGACGCGGCCCTACACTGATCCTATCTAGGCGAGCAGGTGGAAGATCTTGTCCATGTTGCTGGGCATCTGACACATTATCACGTCCGAAATCCGCTCCGTTCCAATCAGTCGGAGCATCAGATGGAACATAAACCCGTGGCCCATAAACCGGTCCGAGACCACCCGCATTATCCGACTGTTCTCCATCTCCGTGCCCATCTGTTCCTTCCAGGCGTCCTCATAACTCGACAAGGGCACCTTGCTCTCGAAATATCGAACCGCTGCTTCCCCAGCCAATCTTCCAGTTATGAGGGCCGTGGGAATGCCGCCGCCGTTCGTTGGCATAACCATTCCTGCAGCGTCTCCCACTGCCATTACTTTGTCGGTGTAAGTTCGTTTCAATGGTCCGTCGACGGGCAGACTGTCTGCGACCATGGACGCTCTCTTACCGCCTCTCAGGCGATTGGATGCGACTTTGTTCTTCTCAATGAATCCTACGAGGAGGTCTCGTATCGTCCATTCCCTCTTCACATAGGGTTCTCGAATCCCGATTCCAACGTTCGCGCTTTTCTCACCTTTCGGAATAATCCATCCATAGCCACCAGGTGAGTATCTCGGGTCCATGTACAGCTCCGCGACATCCTGCTCTACTTCGAGATCTGTCATGAGATATTGCATGTTCGTCGCTACCGAGTACGGATTCGCATATTCCTTCTCTGGCAATCCGGCTGCGGCTGCAGTCTCGCTCGGAAATCCGTCCGATGCTATGACAAGATCACTTGTCACGACTTTTTCCGGGGAAGGTCCAACACCGTTCTTGTCGGGATAATAGTGAACCTGAATACCGACATCAACCTCAGCCCCGTAACTTCTTGCAACATCTGCCAGGTGGCTTTCGAAGATGTGCCTGTCGAGTATGAACGAGTTGAACGGGAACTCGAAAACTTTCCCTCTGGGACTGACAACTCGTATCTTACTGCACTTGTTATCCGCCGCATTAGAGGGAACGTCCAACACGTCGAGATCTTTCACTCGGGGAAGTAGTTTGGCCATCTCGTCCTTGTATGGGAAGAATTCGCCACATCTTACCGGTTTTCCAAGGACCTTTTTCTTCTCGAAAACTTTGACCTTCAACCCTTTTTGAGCCATATGCACGGCAGCGGCAAGACCCCCGGGACCACCGCCGACAACGATAACATCGTAATTGGAACCGGTCATGACTCTCACCCTTTCAACTGCCAATTCCGTACATTCGATTTATGCGTTTGTCCCATTGGCAATCGTAGCTCTTGAGAATGGTTTTATAATCGAACACTTTCTCTTGACGGAAATTCCAAATCGGCAAACGATCGGTGTGAGACTGTAACATTGGTTCTCCTTGAGTTCATAATCGGAGTTTCGCTAGTCTCGCTTTCGGTGGCGGGTCTTTTGGTCAGGTGGATAATGAAGCGGGACACCGGCAATGAGAAGATGAGAGAGATCGCTGACGCCATCCGTCTTGGGGCAGAGGCGTATCTTCGCCGTCAGTATCGAACCATAAGTATTATCGCGATTGTCTTTGCGGCCGTGTTCGCTTTTGTCATTCGCGACTCGTCCAACCCGCTCCTGGGTCCCCAGACTGCTCTCGGGTTCATCGTTGGAGCCGCTTGTTCAAGCTTGGCTGGATATATTGCAATGTACATTTCGGTACGGTCGAACGTTCGGACAGCTCAAGCATCCACGGCCGGTCTCAATCCTGCGTTGCAAGTGGCTTTCCGAGGTGGAATGGTCTTCGGCCTCGCAGTTGTCTCCATGAGCCTTCTTGGAATCTCTGGATTGTACCTTCTCTTCACTACCGTATTCGGTAAGAGCCCGGACGTTGCGCCATCCCTCATTGTAGGATTTGCTTTCGGCGCAAGTTTTGCGGCGCTCTTCGCTCAACTCGGAGGAGGGATTTACACTAAAGCGGCCGACGTGAGTGCAGATCTCGTGGGCAAGGTCGAAGAAGGAATACCAGAAGATGACCCGAGAAACCCAGCTGTTGTTGCTGATCTCGTTGGGGACAATGTCGGTGACATTGCCGGGAGGGGTGCGGATCTTTTCGAGTCGATCACGGGCGAGAACATAGGGGCAATGATCCTAGGTGCTGGCCTCTCGACCTTTGCTGCCACAATAGCAGGCTACGACGTGGTAAGTTGGGTGTTGTTCCCTCTCGTCGCGAGAGCATTTGGCCTGTTGGCGGCCATAGTTGGGATGTTCTTCGTCTTCGCTCGTGGAAGAGAAGACCCGTTCAAGCCACTCGCTAGGGGTCTTACAGTGACAGCTATTCTGGCCATGGGCGGCTTCTACTTTGCCACGGTATGGTTGCTCGGATTCGCTAACCTCAACATGTTCTATGCAGCCTTGACCGGAATAGTAGCGGCAGTCTTCATCACTTGGATAACGAACTATTACACCTCCTATTCAAAGCGGCCTGTAAGAGAGATTAGCAACGCGGCACAATCGGGCCCTGCACCCGGAGTCATCCAGGGCTTAGCCGTGGGCATGGAGTCCACCGGCTTATTTGTAATAGTAATCGTGGGAGCCTTGATCATCGCATACGTCCTCGGAGGTGGCGTCGATGCTCTCAAGGACCCACTCGCAAGCACATCAAGCCCGCGCGCCATAGCACTTGGAATCTATGGAACAGCCACCGCAGCTATGGGAATGCTCTCGGTTACACCCATGATACTCGCAATGGACGGTTTCGGACCAATCACTGATAATGCAGCCGGCATCGTGGAAATGTCGGGCATGCCGAAGGAACAGAGAGATGTGGCCGACCTCATGGACTCAGCAGGGAACACGACAAAAGCCTTGACCAAGGGTTACGGCGTCGCCTCTGCTGCGTTGTCGTCTTTCCTCCTGTTCTCTGCATTTCTCGAAGTATTGGCCAAGCATAAGGGGCTGCTGTTCGCAAGCGGCCAGGCCGTCAATCTTGCTCGACCAACCGTCTTCGTCGGTGGACTGATCGGCGCGATGCTCGTTTTCTTATTCAGCTCGTTAGCAATCCGGGCGGTCGGAAAGACTGCTGCTGAAATGATACAAGAGGTCAGGAGACAATTCCGAGAGATTCCAGGGATAATGGCAGGGACAGCCAAACCTGACTATGCCCGCTGTGTCGACATTTCAACGAGATCGGCCCTTAGAAACATGATTGCTCCCAGTTTGCTCGTCGTACTCACGCCTATAATAGTCGGACTAATCCTTGGGCCCGAGGCGATTGGCGCACTCCTCATGATAGGAACCGTCGCCGGCATCCTGCTAGCATTGTTCATGAACAATGGCGGTGGAGCTAT